>NZ_JAELTU010000032.1 GCF_016429015.1 Rhizobium sp. ASV20 | reverse complement strand
AACCATGGATGCGGTCTTTGCCGCAGACGAGGAAGCACGCGGCCGCGCAGCCGCACTTGTCGCCCAGAGAGAAAAAGTGGCCTGAAGCACGTCGCGATCTTTCCGGCCGCCCGGCGCGCTTCAGACCATCGATCCTTATAGATCTCGCTATCGCCAACGGGGGCAGATCATTCCATGGCACTTCACCTCGAAACTCCGCTCATTGAATCCCGCCCGCTCAGCCAGGCGTCGGGACGTTCCATCTGGTTGAAGATGGATGCGCTTCAGCCGCCCGGCTCCTTCAAGATCCGCGGCATCGGGGCGGCCTGCGAGCATCACGCCAAAAACGGCAAGCGGCGCTTCATCTCCTCTTCCGGAGGCAATGCCGGCATTGCCGTCGCCTATGCCGGTCGTCGCCTTTCGACCCCGGTATCGGTCTTTGTTCCCGAGACGACATCGGAGCGGGCGAAGGCGCTGATCCGCCAGGAGGGCGCCGAGGTTTTCGTGCACGGCGCATCCTGGCAGGAAGCAAACGAGCGTGCATTACAGGCGCTGGATGCCGACACGGCATTCGTCCATCCCTTCGATGATCCGCTGCTTTGGACGGGCCACGCAACAATGATCGACGAGGTCGTCCGCGCCGGCCTGCAGTTCGACGCGGTCGCTCTTTCGGTCGGCGGCGGCGGGCTGCTGGCCGGCGTTTCGGAAGGGCTCGATCGCAACGGCCTGCAGCATGTCTCGATCATCGCCGCCGAAACGGAAGGCGCCGCCTCGCTCGCGGCCGCAGTAAAGGCCGGCAAGCCGGTGGAACTGCCGGCCATTACCAGCATCGCCACGTCGCTTGGCGCGCGAAAAGTCGCCGACCGCGCCTTTGAGATAACACAAAGCAGGCCGGTCGATTGCGTAGTCGTCGATGACCGCGCAGCCGTCGATGCCTGCATGCGTTTCCTCGACGATCATCGCGTTCTGGTGGAGCCGGCCTGCGGCGCTGCATTGGCCGTTGCCTATACCCATGCAGATCGGCTGGCCCGCTTCGAGCGTGTGCTGATGATCGCCTGCGGCGGTGCGACCGCCACCCTCACGCAGCTGCAGGCCTGGCAGGCATTCTGATCATCATTGCCCCTGGACGATGGTGCCGTTCAACGCGGTCGCCGTCGCCCTTGGCGCGAGTGGATAGGTAAACAAATACTTACTATTTACTCTGATGTTGCCAATCTCCACAATGATGCTAGAGAGGAATTCCGGCCTCACTTTCAAAGGAATCAAGATGCCGGACTTCTCCACACTCGTTCTTTTCGCCGCCGCCGCGCTGGTTCTAACAGCCACGCCCGGCCCGGATATGCTTCTCATCGCCTCACGCAGCGTCAGCCAGGGCCGTTCCGCCGGCTTTCTCACCTATGCCGGCATTGCGCTCGGTACCTATTGCCACGCCCTGGCCGCAGCGCTCGGCCTGTCCCGGCTGTTCCTGACCGTACCCGTTGCCTACGAAACTGTCCGATGGGCCGGCTGCGCCTATCTGCTCTATCTGGCTTATAAGACGCTCCGGTCGCAGGGCTCCGCCTTCGCACCCTCGGCCACGCTGAAGCGGCTTTCGCGCCGGCGCATCTTCATCGAAGGTCTCGCGACCAATATCCTGAACCCGAAGATGGCCTTGTTCGTACTCGCACTGTTTCCGCAATTCGTCGATCCGAACGGCGGATCGATGGTCATCCAGATGGCGCTGCTCGCCACCATCCTGAACGGGATCGGTTTTCTGGTGAATGGTTCCGTCATCATGCTCGGCAGCCATATTCGAGGCCGGCTCTCTGCGATCAAACGTGTTCCGAAGCTGCCGCAATATTTGCTGGCGACGGTCTTTGCCGGCCTTGCCTGCCGCCTGGCTTTGGGAAGCCGCAGCTGATCGCAGTAGCCTAAAAAGACATTGCGGAAATGGGCGTCAGCCGACATTTCCGCAATGAAATCATCTCAGTTTTGTCAGAGGCCGCCGCTTACGCGACCGCCCTTGCCAGCGCACAGCGCGACCAGAGCGCGTGCAGCGCGCCGACCAGCTGCTCGATATCGCCATCCGAATGCAACGGCGTCGGCGTGATGCGCAGACGCTCGGTCTTCTTCGGAACCGTGGGATAGTTGATCGGCTGAACATAGACGCCAGCATCGAGCAGCAGATCCGAAATCCACTTGCACTTGGCCGCATCTCCAACCATCACGGGCACGACATGGCTCGGATTGGGCATATGCGGAATGCCGGCAACATCGAGCTGGGCGCGCAGCTTGCGCACACGATCCTGATGACGCAGGCGTTCGAACTGGCTGACCTTCAGATGCTGGATCGAGGCGACGGCGCCTGCGGCAAGCGCCGGCGGCAGCGATGTCGTGAAGATGAAGCCCGAGGCAAAGGAGCGGACGAAATCGCAAAGCGCGGTCGAAGCAGCGATATAGCCGCCCATGACGCCGAAGGCCTTACCGAGCGTGCCTTCGATGACGGTCAGGCGATCCATCAAGCCTTCACGCTCGGCAATGCCGCCGCCGCGCGGGCCGTACATGCCAACGGCATGCACTTCATCGAGGTAGGTCATAGCGCCATACTTGTCGGCGAGATCGCAGATTTCCTTGATGGGCGCGATATCGCCATCCATCGAATAGACGGATTCGAAAGCGATCAGCTTCGGCGCCTTCGGATCGGCGGCCTTCAGCTTGGCTTCGAGATCGTGCAGGTCGTTGTGCTTCCAGATGACCTTGTCGCACTTCGCATAGCGAATGCCTTCGATCATCGATGCGTGGTTGAGCGCATCCGAGAAGATGATGAGGCCGGGAATGCGCGCGCCGAGCGTGCCGAGCGTTGCCCAGTTGGAGATATAGCCCGAGGTGAAGATGAGCGCGGATTCCTTGCCGTGGAGATCGGCGAGTTCCTGCTCAAGCAGAACATGGTAGTGGTTGGTGCCAGAAATATTCCGGGTGCCTCCCGCACCCGCGCCACAGTGATCGATCGCTTGTTTCATCGCCTCGATCACTTTTGGATGCTGGCCCATGCCCAGATAGTCGTTGGAGCACCAGACGGTCACGTCCTGCGGGCCGTTCGGCGTATGCCTGATAGCGCGGGGGAAATTGCCACGGCGGCGTTCGAGATCTGCGAAGATCCGGTAGCGGCCCTCATTGTGAAGACCTTCCAGCTCGCCCTTAAAAAATGCTTCGAAATCCATCATATGCTCCAGTACCGTGCGACCGTTTTCGATAATGGCGGTTCGCCCGTCAACCCCTCCGCATTGCTTTCGCACCCGCTGCGGCAAATGGCCCCTAATTTTGAACAATTCCAGACAAGAATACGCATTCACGTCAAATTGACAATCGAAACCATGCTGGAAACACTCTCTCCGGAGCGGAGGGTAAACCCCGCCGCTCCGGCACTTCCTGTGACCTGATCTACGCTGCGGCCACGGCGCGCTTGGCCATGACCTTGATCAGATTGGCGCGATATTCCGCCGTGGCATGCAGATCGGACAGCAGCGTCGATGAGTCCACGGTCACGCTCGTAACCGCATCCGGCAGCCAGTTCGCCGCAAACGCCTGCTCCAGACCAGAATGGCGGAACACACCGTCCGCGCCCGCGCCGGTGACGGCAACGCGAACGCCGCCGGCCCCCTTGGCGACGAACACTCCCGTCATCGCATAGCGCGAGGCCGGGTTGGGGAACTTGGCATAGCCAGCCCTTTCCGGCGCGTCGAAGGCGATAGAGGTGATGATCTCCGCCCCCTCCAGCGCCGTTTCGAACAGGCCTCGAAAGAAGTCGTCGGCTGCGATCTGGCGCCGGTCGGTGATGATGGTGGCATTGAGCGCCAGCATCGCCGATGGATAATCCGCCGCCGGATCGTTGTTGGCGACGGAGCCGCCGATGGTGCCCATATGCCGGACATGCGGATCGCCGATCATGCCGGCGAGGTCGCAGAGCGCTGGGCAGACCGCGCGGATCGCCGCCGAAGAGGCGACTTCCGCGTGGGTGGTCGCCGCCCCGATCGTGACCCTGCGGCCATCGACGCGAATCCCCTTGAGCGAGGGGATATGCCTGAGATCGACGAGATCGCCCGGCGATGCCAGACGCTGTTTCATGGTGGCAATCAGCGTCATGCCGCCAGAGACATATTTGCCCTCGTCTGCGTTCGAAAGAAGCTTCACGGCTTCGTCGACCGAGGAGGCGCGATGGTAGTTGGTTGCGTACATTGTCTTCTCCTCCTCTCTTCTCAGGCCGTAGCCCGCGATGCTTCCCACACCTTGAGCGGTGTGGCAGGCATCGTCAGTGCATTGTTGCCGATGGCATCGGTGATGGCGTTCATCAGCGCCGGCGGCGAGCCGATGGCGCCCGCCTCGCCGCATCCCTTGATCCCGAGCGGGTTGCTCGGGCATGGCGTGTTCTGATGCGACAGCTGGAAGGACGGCAGGTCGTCGGCGCGCGGCATGGTGTAATCCATGAAGCTCGCCGTCAGAAGCTGGCCGCTCTCATCGTAATGCACGCCTTCCAGCAGCGCCTGGCCAATGCCTTGTGCGATACCGCCATGCACCTGCCCCTCGACGATCATCGGATTGATGATGTTGCCGAAGTCATCGGCAGCAACGAACTGCACGATCTCGGTCTTGCCCGTTTCCGGGTCCACCTCGACTTCGCAGATGTAGCAACCGGCCGGGAAGGTGAAGTTGGCCGGATCGTAGAAGGCGGTCTCCTTCAGCCCCGGCTCCATGCCGGCGGGAAGATTGTGCGCGGTATAGGAGGCGAGCGCCACCTGGAACCAGGGCAGCGCCTTGTCCGTGCCGGCCACCTTCAACTCGCCGTTCTCGATGACGATATCGCTTTCGTCCGCTTCCATCAGATGGGCGGCGATCTTCTTCGCCTTCGCCTCCACCTTGTCGAGCGCCTTGACGACGGCCGACATGCCGACAGCGCCCGAACGGGAGCCGTAGGTGCCCATGCCCATCTGCACCTTGTCGGTATCACCGTGGACGATCGAAATGCTGTCGATCGGCACGCCGAGCCGGTCCGCGACCAGCTGTGCGAAGGTGGTCTCATGCCCCTGGCCATGGCTGTGCGAACCGGTGAGCACTTCCACTGTTCCGACCGCATTCACCCGCACCTCGGCCGATTCCCACAGGCCAACGCCGGCCCCGAGCGAACCCACCGCCTGCGAGGGCGCGATGCCGCAAGCCTCGATGTAGCAGCTCATGCCGATGCCGCGTTTCATGCCACGGCGGACGGCCTCTGCCTTGCGGGCTGGGAAGCCGGCCCAATCCGCCTGCTGCATGGCGGCGTTGAGCGAAGCTTCATAGTCGCCCGCGTCGTAGTTCATGATGACGGGGGTCTGGTAGGGGAACGAGCGGATGAAGTTGATCCGTCGAAGCTCCGCCGGAGAGACGCCGAGTTCGCGCGCCGCCGTTTCCACTGTTCGCTCGAGGAGATAGGTCGCCTCCGGACGCCCCGCCCCGCGATAGGCATCGACAGGCACGGTGTTGGTATAGACCGTGCGGACATTGGCATGGATCGCCGGAATGGCATATTGGCCCGACAGCAGCGTCGCATAGAGATAGGTCGGCACCGCCGAGGAGAAGAGCGACATATAGGCGCCGAGATTGGCGATCGTATCCACCTTCAACGCCGTCATGCGGTTTTGCGCATCGAAGGCCATCTTGACCTTGGAAACATGGTCGCGGCCATGTGCATCGGTCAGAAAGGCTTCGGTGCGATCAGCCGTCCATTTGACCGGCACGCCGGTTTTCTTCGATGCCCAGAGACAGACGATCTCTTCCGGGTAGATGTAGATCTTCGAGCCGAAGCCGCCGCCGACATCGGGTGCAATGACACGAAGCTTGTTTTCCGGCGCGACATTGTAGAAGGCGCTCATGACGAGCCGGGCCACATGCGGGTTCTGGCTGGTCGTGTAGCAGGTATAATGGTCTTCGGCCGCATCATAGATGCCGAGTGTGGCGCGCGGCTCCATGGCATTCGGCGAAAGCCGGTTGTTATGGAGCTCGATCTCAGTGACGTGCGCGGCCTCAGCAATCGCCTTGTCGGTCGCTGCCGCATCGCCGAGTTCCCAGTCGAAGATCAGATTGTCCGACGACTCCGGATGGATCTGCGGCGCGCCGGCCTTCAGCGCATCCACCGCCTCGACGACGGCCGGGAGCTCCTCATAATCGACCTCTACTGCTTCGGCCGCATCGCGCGCCTCGCCGAGACTATCGGCAACGACGATGGCGACGGCATCGCCGACATAGCGGACCGTATCGACCGCCAGGGGTCGCCAGGCGCCCATCTTCATCGGCGATCCGTCTTTGGAGTGGATCATCCAGCCACAGATCAGATTGCCGATGCCATCGGCGAGCAGCTGCTTGCCATCAAGCACGCCGATCACGCCGGGCATAGAAAGAGCCGCCGATGCATCGATGCCGGCGATCTTCGCATGCGCATGCGGGCTGCGAACGAAATAGGCGTATTTCATCCCCGGCGTCACCATGTCGTCGGTGTAGCGCCCCTTGCCCGTCAGAAATCGCTTGTCTTCCTTGCGCGTCACACGCGCGCCAATGCCTTCCACGCCCATCACATCCTCCCATCGGGGTTGCGGGCCTAGCACCACGCCAAGACGTCTATCATCGGCGCTCTGCCAGACGGTCTCGGTGAAACTCTATTCGGCCGCTTGGCTCGCCGCATTCATCTCGGCATTGGCTGATAGCACCGCTTGGACGATATTGTGATAGCCGGTGCATCGACAGATATTGCCTTCAAGCTCGCTGCGCACCGTCTTCTCGTCCAGCTTGCCGCCATGACGATTGATCATGTCGACCGATGTCATCACCATGCCCGGCGTGCAGAAGCCGCATTGCAGGCCATGATGCTCCTTGAAGGCAACCTGAACCGGATGCAGCTCGCCATTCGCGGCCAGACCCTCGATGGTTGTGATCTTGGAGCCGGAAGCCTGTACGGCTAGGATGGAACAGCTCTTCACCGACTTGCCATCCATGTGAATGACGCAGGCGCCGCACTGGCTCGTGTCGCAACCGACATGCGTTCCGGTCAGGCCGAGTTTTTCCCTGATGAAATGGACAAGCAGCGTGCGATCCTCGCACTCGCTGCTGACCGAACGGCCGTTCACCGTCAAAGTCACTTTTGCCATATTTTCCTCCTCGCCTCTCCTCCAGAGGCAGAAGGCATCATTTGACTTTTTTGTAGTCCAATCAACCTCTACTTTAGCGCGGCAGCCGATTTTCTATGCCGCATCGATTGTTTTATTGTTCGATTACGAGGCCAACTTTAACCAGAAGCAAAAAAACTATTCAGTCCCAATGGACAATCATATTTTGCACGATATTTTTTCGTAGTTGCAGGACTGAAAAGACAGCCCATCGTGGTGGAGCTGAAGAATGGGGACGACGTTGCCGGGTTCGGCGTAACTAACGTTGGAGAGAATAAATGAAGAAGATTCTAATGCTCGCACTGGTCGGCTTGTCTATCGCAAGCTGCACGCCGACCGAACAGGGCGCAGGTATCGGTGCGGCATCCGGTGCGATCATCGGCGGCGCGGTCACCGGCAACGTACGCGGCGCAGCAGTTGGCGCAGCGATCGGCGGCGTCTCCGGCGCCCTCATCGGCAGCGTGCAGGAACAGCCTGGCCAGTGCTACTACCGCGACCGCTATGGCCGTCGCTATATCGACGATTGCCCGCGTGGCGGCTATCGCGGCGGATACGGTGGCGGCTACGGCGGCTACTGATCGATCCCCGATCCAACAGATATCGACGTCCCGGACCGCAAGTCCGGGACTTTTTATTTCTGCAAGATACAAGGCCAAGACACCCGCTGCGTGCAGCCTTTCCGGCCTTCCTAATAAGCGCAAACTGCAGCGCGAACCGGGCGTTCCCGCCCTTTGAGGTCATCTTTTCGAGGTTTTTGACTCCAAAACGGTACACCTGAGGGACTTTTACCTCTATGGTGCCCGCGCGTTAACCTAGGGGAAACGTCGAGCTGAGTAAGTTCTCATGTAACCGTAAAGCGGCGTATGCATAAAAGAACTGAACCGAAGAAGAGTATTGCGTATCGGCAGGCAGGAACCGTTGCAGCGGTTGCGGCAGCGCTCGCGCTCGGCCCGGTTTGGGCCGGCAATGCCTTCGCCTTCAAGCTCTTCGGCATCAAGCTCTGGGGTGAGGACGACACGACGGATCAGGTGTCCGATCCCGTCCACTACACCGTCGACTTCAAGTCGGACAATCTCGACAAGGATCTGAAGAGCGCACTCAGCGAGACGTCGATGCTGATCGCCAACAAGGATAAGGCCGTATCCGGCGACCTTGGCGTTGTTGTGAAGGCACGCGACGATCGCGACCGGCTCATTGCCGCTCTCTATGAAAAAGCGCGCTACGGCGCTGTCGTGACGATCATCATCAACGGCACGCCCCTCGACGCATTGCCGCCGACGCCCACCTTCGGCCGATCCAAGCCGGTCGCCGTTGCCATAAGCATCGACCCCGGCCCGCTGTTCAAGCTCGGCAATATCCATCTGCTGGGCGATGCCGCCAGGCTGGATCCGGCAAATTACGGCCTCGTGCGCGGCGGCGACGCGGGCTCCCTGACCATTCTGAAGGCCGGCGACAAGATGGTTGCCGATTTCAAGAAGGAAGGGCATCCGCTCGCCAAGCTCGACAAACGCGATGTCGTTGCCGATCACGCAAGCAACACCGTCGACGTCTCGCTGAAGGTGGAGAGCGGCCCTGTGGCTCCATTCGGCAATGTCGGCGTAACCGGCCAGAAATCGGTCGATCCGGATTTCATCAAGCGTTACGCCCGCATCAACGAAGGTAAGCCCTACTCGCCCGATGAGCTGAAGAAAGCCTCGGACCGCTTGAGAAAGCTCGGCGTCTTTTCGAGCGTCACCATCCGCGAAGCCGACAAGCTGGCGCCGGACGGCAGTATCCCGACGACAATCGAGGTATCCGAAGGCAAACAGCGCTTCTTCGGCGTCGGCGCACAATATTCCACCATCGACGGCTTCGGCCTGCAAGGCTATTGGGGGCATCGCAACCTGACTGGCCGCGCAGATTCACTGCGCATCGAAGGATCGGTTTCCCGCATCGGCGAGACCACGGATTTCGGCCAGCTCGATTATTCCGCCGGCCTGACCTATGTCCGACCGGCAACATTCTATCCCTCCGCGACCTTTACCGCATCGCTCAAGATGCAGACGCTGCATCCGGACGCCTACGACGCCAATCTCGTGACCGGAGGTGGCAGCCTCGCTTACGAAATCAACGATCAGGATACAGTCTCCGCCGGCGGCGAAGTCAGCTATGAGGCGGATACCACCGATGCCTTCGGCAAGCACAAGTATCTGACGGTAGCAATCCCGCTCGAATATGTCCGGGACACGCGCGACAACAAGCTCGACCCGACCGAAGGCTACCGCGCCTCGATCAGCGCCAAGCCCAGCTATGAAGCAATGGGCGGCTCGGTATTCAGCTCCTTCGAGGGCTCGGTCACCGGTTATCAAGGCGTCGGCGCCAACAACAACGTCGTCTTCGCCGGCAAGCTCGCCGCCGGGTCGCTGATTGGCGCCAACAGTATCGAAGATGTTCCGGCGACCCGCCGCTTCTATGCGGGCGGCGGCGGCTCGGTGCGCGGCTACGGCTACCAGGAGATAACGCCCTACAACTCCAATGGCGATGCGCTCGGCGGACGCTCCTATGTGACGGCTTCGTTCGAGGCTCGCGTGAAGATCACCGATACGATCGGCGTCGTGCCCTTCGTCGATGCGGGCAGCGTCACTGATACCGCATTTCCGGACTTTTCCGATCTGCGCATTGGCGCGGGCGTCGGCCTGCGCTACGCTACGCCATTCGGTCCGATCAGACTTGATGTCGCCGTTCCATTGAAGAAGTATGACAATGGAACCGCCTATGGCATCTATGCCGGCATCGGTCAGGCCTTCTAACGAAACGTACAGTTGCCGCGGACGTTTCAGCACACGGTTACAAAATTGGGATTATCGTTGCGTTCATGAGCATATTGATTCGAATCCTCGGGAGATTGGTGCGCTGGATCGCCTATGCGGTCTTGGCGATCCTGTTGCTCGTGATCGCGGCTGTGCTCGTCGTCGGCATGATCCCCTCCGCCACCAACTATGCCGTCAATCAGGTGGCCAAGCTCGCCTCGACGCCCGACCACACCATTACCATTGCGGCTCCGTCAGGCCTGCTCAGCGGCAACCTGAAAGTCGGCTCGATTACGGTCGCCGACACGAAGGGCGTTTTTGCCAAGATACAGAATCTCGCGATCGACTGGTCGCCGCTATCGCTGCTAACAGGCACATTCCATGCCGATCGCGTCGCCGCAGATGTGATCGATTTCCAGCGCTTGCCGGTGTCGACGGTTGCGCCGGCGCAGCAGACGCAAGCTGCCAGCAGTGGCGGCTTCTCTCTGCCCATCGCCATCGATATCGGCAGGATCGCCCTGCCCGACCTTCGCATCGGACAGGCAGTGGCCGGACAGGATTTCATTCTGGCAGCCGATGGCAGCGTCAAGGCGAACAGCAGCAGCATGGGCCTCACGCTCAATGCCTCCAGGCAGGATGTGCCCGACGCCAAGCTGACCGCCGACATCGCGTTTGCGCCAGCGGAAAACCAGCTGAAGCTGAAGACGCAGATTTCCGAGCCGCGCGACGGCATGCTGGCCGGCCTCCTGCACCTGCCGGGCGGCCCGGCCATCAATATCGACCTTTCGGGCGAAGGCCCTCTCTCCAATTGGGCCGGTAAGCTGCAGGCCGCCCTCGACGGCAAGCCGACGGTCGCCATCAACGGTCATCACAGCCTTTCCGCCGATGGCCTCCATCACATCGACGTCAAGGGCGGCGGCAATGTCGACACGCTTTTGCCTCCCACCATGCGCCCGCTTTTCGCCGGCCAGACGAATATCGATCTTTCGGCGACCTTTGACGGCAAGGGCAAGATCGACATCCAGACAGGCAATCTTGCGACCGGCAGTGTGGTCGTTGCCGCATCGGGCACACTCGATCCCGCCGGCAATAACAGCCTCAACGCCAATCTTATCGGCACGTCCGGCCCGGTCGACTTCCGCTGGCCGATGGATGGCGGCGAGGTTCGCGCCCTGATTTCGCGCGTCGACGTCGCACTGACCGGTGCGGCGCAATCGGTAAAGATCGACGCCAAGGCAGCTGTCGACAGCGCCAGGACGCCACAGGGCCAGATCGGCCAGGTGAATCTGAGCGCCAGGAGCGACGCCTTTAGCCTTGCGACCATGTCCGGCCCGCTGCAGCTGAAACTCGTCGTCGGTCAAACCGCCTTCATCAGCGCCGACCTCAATCGGCTGATCCGCGCACCAATCGCCCTGACCGCGCCTCTGCAGCTCTCGCCCGATACAGTCGGCTTCAACAACACGACGCTGGAAAGCGCCAGCATCGGCGGCACGGTCAACGGCAAATACACGCTGTCATCGAAGGCACTCACAGGCAATTTCAAGCTGTTCGCCCTGCCCGGCGTCCTGCCGGACGGCGTATCGAACAAGTTTGAAGGCACGATCTCGCTGGAAGGCCAGGTCGGCGGCACCGTGCCGACGAAGATGAGCATCTCCAATCTGGCGGTGAAATCCAGCGTCGCCGAAATCCGTGGCAGCGTCGCACTCAATCAGCAGTCGCTGACATCGGATCTCACCGGCAAGCTGCTGGATCTGTCCAAGCTCGTCCCCAATGCGCAGGGACAGGCCGACATCGGCCTCAAGGCCAAAGGTCCGCTGAGCGCTCTCGGCATCGACGCATCGGTCAAGGCCGTCAACGTCAAGCTGGCAGGACGATTGCTGGACACGCTCGACATCGGCGTGACGGGGACCGCTGATCCCAAGGCACCACAGGCCAATATCCAGGCAAGCGGCGCCATCGACGGCAAGCCGATCCGCATCGCCGCCGATGCCATTTCCAAGGATGGCCGCACGAGCATTCCTTCCCTATCGGCCGAAATCGGCACGAACAAACTGC
The DNA here is from genome assembly GCF_016429015.1 of Rhizobium sp. ASV20. Classification (GTDB taxonomy): domain Bacteria; phylum Pseudomonadota; class Alphaproteobacteria; order Rhizobiales; family Rhizobiaceae; genus Rhizobium. The sequence goes on along the minus strand of NZ_JAELTU010000032.1, from coordinate 41,307 downwards.
AGGGCAAGCTGGATCTCTCCCCAAGCTTCGAGCCGAACGGCGCGCTGACATTCGACCTGCCGGACCTCAGCCTGCTCGCAGCTCTCGCGGGACAGAAGGCAGAGGGCGACCTCAAGGGCTCACTCGACATCTCGAGCGTCAACGGCAAGATTGGGCTGAAGGTCAACGCCAGCGGCAACGGCATCCGTCGCGACGATCTAGTCATCAGCAAGCCGGCAGTGGCACTTACTGTCGATGATCTCAAGGCATTCTCGGCCAATGGCAGCATCCGCGCCGACGCAATTGCCTCCGGTGCAAATCGCATCGCCGATCTCGGATTGACCTTTGCGCAGCAGGGTAGCCGCACCAATTTCGATCTGAAATCGAGCTACGACAACGCACCGCTGACGACGCGTGGCAGCGTCGAGACGGCAGGCGGACAGACAACCGTAAGCCTCGACGCTTTCGCGGGCGCCCCGCGCACGATCCCGGTCAAGCTCGCTTCGCCGACCAAGATCGTGATCAAGGACGGGATCGCCACCTTGAGCGGCCTGACCCTTCAGACGGGCGGTGGTTCAGTCACCGTCGACGGCACGGCCGGCCAGGCGTTGAATATCAATGCCAAGATCGCCAACCTGCCCGCAAGCCTTGCCAACGTCTTCGCGCCGACACTTGCGGCCGAAGGCGCCATCTCCGGCACCGTATCTGTCACCGGCAAGGCCGCGTCGCCCGTCGTGGCGTTCCAGACCAATTGGTCGGGCGCGGCCACCAGCCAGACGAAGTCGGCCGGCCTTGCGCCGCTCGGTATCAAGGCAGACGGCAAGTTCGCCGACAACGTCGTCACCATCAATACCAATCTTACCGGACAAAGCGGTCTCGCGCTCAACGGCGGCGGTACGGTCGCCATCGCCGGCAGCAAAGCCATGGCGCTGAAGTTTTCCGGGAATCTACCCTTCGATGCTCTTGCGGGTCAGCTTGCCGCGCAGGGCCTCGTGATGACGGGTGCGGCCAGGATCGACATGCAGGTCGGCGGCACGACCGCAGCGCCTGCGATCACCGGCTCGATTTCCACCGACGGCGCTAAGCTTGTCGATGTGCGCCGCAACCTTACCTTGAGCGGTCTCGCCATAGCCGTGACGCTGGACGGAAAGCAGGCCGTCATCTCCCGGCTGAGCGGCAACCTGGCCAGCGGCGGCAGCATTTCGGGCAGCGGTACGGTCGGCATTGCCCCGGACAGCGGCTTCCCGGCAGACATCCAGGTGAAGTTCAACGATGCCACCTATGTCGACGGGACGCTGGTTGCAGCGACCGTCAACGGCACGCTCGGCGTCAAGGGACCGCTGATGACCGCTCCGATGCTGACGGGCAATCTGCGCATCAACAAGGCATCGATCACCGTGCCCGAGAAACTCCCGGCATCGCTCTCCGAGATCAATATCAAGCACAAGAACGCCTCGGCCGCCGTCAAGGCCCAGTTCAAGGACCAGCAGCCGGAGGGGCCGAGAAGCAAATCGACGACGCTTGGCATCGACCTGCAGCTCGACGCTCCCTCGCAGATTTTCGTGCGCGGACGCGGCATCGACGCCGAACTCGGCGGCAGCCTGACGGTGCGCGGCACAGCGGCGGCACCGGTCGTATCCGGCGGCTTCACCATGCGGCGCGGCCGCTTGAGCATCCTCAGCCGCCGGCTGAACTTCACCGATAGCAGCAAGATCACCTTCGGCGGCGATCTGACCCCTGCACTCAATATGGAAGCGACGTCAACGGCTGGTTCCACCACCATCACGGTCGACGTAAGCGGCCTCGCCACCGATCCGCAGATCGGCTTTTCCTCCTCACCGGCCCTGCCCCAGGACGAGGTTCTGGCGCAGCTGATCTTCGGTCAGTCGATGTCGAAACTCTCTGCTATGCAGATTGCTCAGCTCGCCGATGCAGCAAGCCAGCTTGCAGGCGGTCGCTCCACCTCGCTATTCGAAGGACTTCGCAGCCACTTGGGCGTCGACGATCTGGATATCTCCACCGATGCGAACGGCCAGGCACAGGTCGGCGCCGGCAAATACATCAACAAGCGCACCTACATCGAGATCCAGCAGGGTGCCTCCAACAACACCAAGGCGATCATCAATCTGGATGTCGGGCGCGGCGTGAAGCTGCGCGGCGCTGCCGGATCGGACGGTGCGGGCGAAGCCGGCGTCGTCTATGAGCACGAATATTAGACCCCGGAAACCTGTATTGGCGGTCTTCGGCTGGATAACTGGTTTCAAGAGCGTCGATTACCATTGACCAGCCTCGTCGTCGCTGCGAGGCTTCAAAGCTGTCCGAAGTCGAGCGGCGATGGCGTTAGCGGCCGCTCGATACGTGCGGAATCGGCTACGCGCGGCTGCTAATCGCAACCACCGGGACGGAATGGGAATGCGCAGTGTTGCTCAATGTACTGAGCAGGTCGCACATAAAGTCACCCTTACACCTGCCATTATGGCAAATCGTATTGAACAATCTGTCGAAAGCTCATCAATTTTCGACAATTTTCCATCTTTTTGCTGTCATGCAGAAAATCAATAATGCCCGAACCAATAGCATCCAACTCTCGGAGCAGTGCCGATGAACACGCAATCCACCACCATCACATTGATCGGCGTTCCCCTTGAAGAAGGTTCGGGCCGCCGCGGCGCCGGCATGGGCCCGACAGCTCTGCGCATCGCGGGCATCGAGAGCACGCTGATCGAGCTTGGCCACCGCGTTACCGACAGCGGCGACCTGCGCCCGACGCCGGCGGCAGATCTGCCCGAAGATCCGAAGGCACACAATCTTAAGGTCGTCGGCGCCTTCACGCGCTCCCTTGAGGAAAAGGTCTATGACGTCGCGTCATCCGGTGGCTTTCCGCTGATCCTTGGAGGCGACCACAGCCTGTCCATGGGCAGTGTTTCCGGCATGGCCCGCCACGCATCGGAAGTCGGCCGTCCGCTTTTCGTCCTTTGGCTTGACGCACATTCCGATTTCAATTCGCCGGCCACATCGCCGTCTGGCAACATTCACGGCATGCCCGTCGCCTTCTTCTGCGGCGAGGCAGAGATCGCCAATGTCCTGCCGGCCGGCCGGCCGCTGGTCGATCCGACCAAGGTCTTCCAGGTTGGCATCCGCTCCGTTGATGCGCGCGAGCGCGAGGAAATTCGCGAGCATGGCGTCAATGTTTTCGACATGCGCTCGCTCGACGAGCAGGGCGTGGCCGCCATCATGCGCAAGGTGCTCGATACCGTCAGTGCCGCAAACGGCCTGCTGCATGTTAGCTTCGACGTCGATTTTCTCGATCCGGACATCGCGCCGGGCGTAGGAACCACGGTGCCGGGTGGCGCCACCTATCGCGAGGCGCATCTCATCATGGAGATGCTCTCCGACAGCAACCTCGTATCGTCGCTGGATCTGGTCGAGCTCAATCCTTTCCTCGACGATCGCGGCAAGAGCGCCCGCGTCCTGGTGGAGATGGCGGCAAGCCTCTTCGGCCGCCGCATCTTCGATCGCCCGACAAGAGCCGCTTGAGGCCATCGTCTTCGTGATCCCGAACCATTGCTCGGGATCACACGCCCACGGCTCGAAAAGCTTGCGAGCGGATTTAGGTTTGAGCAACGTTCTTGTTCTATCTTAGCCTTAACGCGCCGTGTTTGGCGTTACGGTTCAATGGGAAGAACGTTCATGGCCACGATCAATTCCACCAGCTTCAGCGGCGAGACTCTGGAGATTATTGCTTTCCGGCTTCATGAGCAGGAATTCTGCGTCAAGACCACCACGATCCGCGAAATCCGCGGCTGGGCACCATCGACGCCAATCCCGCACGCGCCAGCTGACGTCATCGGCGTCATGAACCTACGCGGCTCCGTGATCCCGATCATCGACCTTGCCTACAAGCTCGGCATGCAGAGCACGGTTGCCAACGAGCGCAGCGCGATCGTCGTTGCCGAAGTCCACAATATGGTTATCGGCATGCTGGTCGACCGCGTTTCCGATATCCTGACGATCGCCTCGGATCAGGTTCAGCCGGTTCCGGAAGTAACGGCGTCCTTCGATCGCGCCTATTGCGAAGGCATTATCGCCACCGAGAACGGCATGATCTGCTTCCTGAACCTCGCCAAGATGTTCAAGGAAAGCGAAGCAGAAGAGCTGGCCGCTTAAACTCGCAGAATATTATCAAGAAGAGCCGCCACCCTTCGGGTGGCGGCTTTTTTATTGCCATCGAATTTTAGCCAAGTGTATTTTATTTAGTTTATAATTTCTAATACGCTAAATTTTACTCAAAATTAATGGGCTCAACGCATCATTAACGTGTGAAGCGAGGAAAGAAATACACTCTCAACATTCCGACCATTCCCGTGCGGCGCGTCGTAATTTCGATGCGCCGACGAGCACGGCCGCCCGCTTCGATGCCATCAATCGACGCTTCGCAAGCGCGAGCCTTCTGAGAGGGAATAGGAATGTTCAGCCTATCATCGGATGCCAGCCGCATCCTGTCCGCCGTTTCTAAGTCACAGGCCATCATCGAATTCGATCTTCAAGGTAAGATCCTGACCGCAAACGAGAATTTCTGCCGCGCGCTGGGTTATGACCTGAAAGAAATCGTCGGTAACCATCACCGCATGTTCTGCGAACCCGCCTTGGTGGCGACGCCAGCCTATCAGGATTTCTGGGCACGTCTCGGCCGCGGCGAATATGATGCGGGCACCTATAAGCGAGTTGCCAAGGGCAATCGCGAGATCTGGATCCAGGCTTCCTACAATCCCGTTTTCCGCAACGGCAAGCCGGTAAAGGTCGTCAAATTTGCCGCTGATGTCACCGAAGCCAAGACAAAGGCGATCGACGATGCCGGCAAGCTTGCAGCCATCTCCCACTCGCAGGCGGTCATCGAATTCCTGCCGACGGGTGATATCCTGACGGCGAACGACAATTTCTGCAACGCGCTGGGATATGCGCTCAGCGAGATCGTCGGAAAACATCACAGCATGTTCTGCGATCCGGCCTATACGCGCACGGAAGAGTACAAGCGCTTCTGGCAGCGTCTGGCGCAAGGCGAGTTCATCGCGAACGAGTTTGTTCGCTACGGCAAGGGCGGCAAGGAAATCTGGATCCAGGCGGCATACAATCCCATCGTCGACGCCGACGGGCGGGTCTACAAGGTCGTGAAATTCGCGACCGACGTCACCTCGCGCATGAGCGCCATCAGCGAGCTGGCAGGCGCGCTACGCCGCCTGTCCGAAGGTGACCTGACGAAGACGCTCGACCACTCCTTCGTGCCCTCGATGGAACAGCTTCGCCACGACTTCAACGCGACTATCGAAAGGCTCTCGGAGACGCTGACCACGGTTGGCGAAAATGCCAGCGCAATTGCCGCCGGCTCACGCGAACTTGGGGATTCGGCGGAATCCTTCTCAAGACGCACCGAGCAACAGGCGGCCTCCGTGGAAGAAACCGCAGCAGCGCTGGAAGAGATCACCACGACGGTCGCCGATTCCAGCCAACGGGCAGAGGAGGCCGGACGCCTGGTCGCTGAAACCAAGCGCGGAGCCGAGCAATCCGGCACGGTGGTGCGCAGTGCGGTCGCAGCCATGGATCAGATCGAGAAATCTTCACGCGAGATCACCAACATCATCGGCGTGATCGACGACATCGCTTTCCAGACCAACCTTCTGGCGCTGAATGCCGGCGTGGAGGCGGCACGCGCCGGCGAAGCGGGCAAAGGCTTCGCGGTCGTTGCGCAGGAAGTGCGCGAGTTGGCACAGCGCTCCGCCAGCGCCGCCAAGGAAATCAAGGCGTTGATCACCGCATCGAGCGAGCATGTGAAGAATGGGGTCGGCCTCGTCGGCCAGACCGGCAAGGCGCTTGAAGAAATCGTCACCCAAGTCAGTGACATCAACTCCAACGTGGCAGCAATTGTGAAGGCCTCGAAGGAGCAGACGATCGGTCTCAGGGAAATCAATGCGGCGATCAACTCGCTCGATCAGACGACGCAACAAAACGCCGCCATGGTCGAGGAAAGCACCGCCGCAAGCCTCCGGCTGGCAAACGAGGCGGATGCGCTGCACACGCTGCTCGCCCAGTTCCGCCTGGCGGATGCGATCGTCAGGGAGATGATAACGCGCCGCGCGGCGTGATCGTCGCAGCCTCTGCACCTGACAACAAGAAGCCGCCTCTTCAATAGGGGCGGCTTTCTCGTTTCATGCAGGTCTTTCGACCGGATTGATTGTGGCTTCGATCACCTTCAAGCAGTTTTATCGGCCTCGGAGCGAGCTCCCAAGCCGCCGGTGGAGGAAATTAAGCCGGCTTAATTTCCTCCACCGGCGCCGGCTTGTGGATCAGCGCGGCCGCCTCAAGCACCAGAGGGTTGAGCCCGCTATCACCATGGTCGATGATGGCGAAGAGCTGGCGCCGCATACGCGGCTCCCAGAACTTGTTGATATGGGTGGCGACACCTTCTACCGCCTCATCGGCAGGCTGGGTCTTGAAGAAGGTGGCAATCTGGTTCGCCATGTAGATAAGCTTGGTCTCGGTCTTGCCGTGCGGCGTCTCGTCAGGCGACATCGGCAATGCTCCCCGTGATAATGCGATGCGGATGGGTGAAAATCTCGAAATCGTCGCCGCGGACCAGAGCGACGAGCGTCATGCCGGCCTCTTCGGCCGTGCGGATGGCAAGCGCGGTCGGCGCGGAAATGGCGACCAACACCGAACTGCCCAGAATCGCCGCCTTCTGCACCATCTCGACCGACAGGCGGCTGGTTACAGCCACCACGCCATCAGCGCCCTTGCGACCGGAACGGATGACCGCACCGCAGAGCTTGTCGAGCGCATTGTGCCGGCCGACATCCTCGCGCACGGCAAGCAATCCCTCGGAGGGAATATAGAAGCCTGCGCCGTGCACGGCGCGTGTCTCGCGATGCAACGGCTGGGCGTCGTTCAGAAGCGCGATAGCTCGGACGATATCCTTCTGCGTCAGCGTCAAGCCGACCTTGGAAACATCGGGCACCTTGCGCACGGCCTGCTCGATCGATTCGATGCCACAGAGACCGCAGCCGACGGGACCGGCCATATGCCGGCGGCGCAGCCGCAACGCATCGGCAACGTCATCGACGAGACTGATCTGCACGTCGATCCCCTGCTCGTCCTCGATCGGCTCGATCGCGGCGATCTGATCCATATCGGTAATGATGCCTTCGGTCAGGCTGAAACCAACCGCAAAATCCTCGATATCGGCAGGCGTTCCCATCATGACCGCATGCGAGGTGCCGCCATAGGAAAAGGCGATCGGCACCTCCTCGGGGACGATACGGGAACCCGAGCGAACCAGGCCGTTGCGGCGGGCGGTCTCCGGGACCGTTGTTGTGGGCGTGAATTTGGTCATGTGGCTGTGATACCGGCATATTCCTTAGCAACGCCACAAGCTTTAGCATTCGTGGAAAGCGAATACCGCCCGCGGCCACTTCGGCTCACTCCGCGGCCTCCATCTTCCCGACGATGCGGCGCGACTGCTTGGCCTGCTCGTCATAGTCGACCTGCCATTGCGACGGGCCGTTCGACGGCGAAACCTGCACGGCCGTCACCTTGTATTCCGGGCAGTTCGTCGCCCAATCGGTGTAATCCGTGGTGATGACGTTGGCCTGCGTGTCCGGATGGTGGAACGTCGTGTAGACGACGCCGGGTGCCACGCGGTCGGTGATCAAGGCGCGAAGCGTGGTGTCGCCAGAGCGGCTGCTGAGCCGGATCCAGTCACCCTCACGGATGCCGCGCTGCTCCGCATCGTGCGGATGGATTTCCAGCCGATCCTCCGCGTGCCACATGACGTTCTCGGTGCGCCGCGTCTGTGCGCCGACATTGTACTGGCTGAGGATGCGCCCCGTAGTGAGCAGCAACGGGAAGCGCGGGCCGGTACGCTCGTCTGTGGGAACATATTCCGTGCGGATGAACTTGCCCCTGCCGCGCACGAAACCGTCGACATGCATGATCGGCGAGCCGAGTGGCGTCTTCTCGTTGCAGGGCCACTGCACGGAGCCCATCTTTTCCAGATAGTCGTAGGACACCAGGGCAAAGGTTGGCGTCGTCGCGGCGATCTCGTCCATGATCTCGGACGGATGGCTATAGTTCCAGGCAAGCCCCATGGCCTGCGCCATCTTCTGCGTCACTTCCCAGTCGGCATAACCGTTTCTGGGGGTCATGACCTTGCGGACACGATTGATGCGACGCTCGGCATTCGTGAAAGTGCCGTCCTTTTCCAGGAAGGTCGAACCGGGCAGAAAGACATGCGCGTAATTCGCCGTCTCGTTCAGGAAGAGGTCGTGGACGACAACGCATTCCATGGCGGCAAGGCCGGCTGCGACATGCTTGGTATCCGGGTCGGACTGAAGGATATCCTCGCCCTGGATGTAGATGCCCTTGAACGTACCCTCGACGGCAGCGTCGAGCATGTTCGTGATGCGAAGGCCAGGCTCATTGTTGAGCTTCACGCCCCACAGCTTTTCAAAGACTTCGCGCGTGGCGTCGTCGGAAATGTGACGATAGCCCGTCAACTCGTGCGGGAAGGAGCCCATGTCGCAGGAGCCCTGCACATTGTTCTGGCCGCGCAACGGATTCACGCCGACACCCGGACGGCCAATATTGCCCGTCGCCATCGCAAGGTTGGCGATCGCCATGACCGTGGTCGAGCCTTGGCTATGCTCGGTCACGCCGAGACCGTAGTAGATCGCGCCGTTGCCGCCCTTGGCATAGAGACGGGCCGCACCGCGCACGAGATCAGCAGGAACGCCGGTGTATTTTTCCGTTTCCTCCGGGCTGTGCTGCAGTTCGGCGACGAAACCAGCCCAATCCTCGAACTCCGACCAGTCGCAGCGCTCGCGGATGAACTTCTCGTCGAACAGGCCTTCGGTGACGATGACGTGAGCCAGCGCCGTCAGCATGGCGACATTGGTGCCCGGCTTCAGCGGCAGATGATAGCTCGCCTCGACATGCGGAGTGCGCACCAGATCGATGCGGCGCGGATCGATGACAATGAGCTTGGCGCCCTGGCGCAGCCGCTTCTTCAGGCGCGAGCCGAAGACCGGATGGCCATCAGTGGGGTTGGCGCCGATGACGATGACGACGTCGGAATGCTCGACGCTATCGAAATTCTGCGTGCCGGCCGAAGTGCCGAAAGCTTGGCCGAGGCCATAGCCTGTCGGCGAATGGCAAACGCGGGCGCAGGTATCGACATTGTTGTTGCCGAAGCCGGCGCGGATCAGCTTCTGCACCAGGTAGGTCTCTTCATTGGTGCAGCGTGACGAGGTGATACCGCCAATGGAATCACGGCCATATTGATATTGCAGCCGCTTGAATTCGGTGGCGATGTGGGCAAAGGCCTCGTCCCAGGTCACCTCACGCCAGGGATCGGTGACCTTTTCACGAACCATCGGGTTGAGGATGCGATCCTTGTGGGTCGAATAACCATAGGCAAACCGGCCCTTGACGCAGGAGTGGCCGCGATTGGCCTGACCATCCTTCCAGGGCACCATGCGCACCAGCTCCTCGCCGCGCATTTCCGCCTTGAAGGAGCAACCGACACCGCAATAGGCGCAGGTGGTCACGGCGGAGTGCTCCGGCTGGCCGATTGAGATCACCGACTTTTCGGTCAGCGTCGCCGTTGGGCAGGCCTGCACGCAGGCGCCGCAGGATACGCACTCGCTGTCGATGAAGTTCTCGTGCATGCCAGGCGAGACGCGCGAGCCGAAACCGCGCCCCTCGATGGTCAGTGCGAAAGTGCCCTGCACTTCCTCGCAAGCGCGCACACAGCGCGAACAGACGATGCACTTGGAGGGATCATAGGTGAAATACGGATTGGACTCGTCCTTCGGCATCCATTTCAGGTTGATGTCGCCGTTGTTGCGTGCCTTGACGTGGTTGTCACCCTCGTAGCCATAGCGCACATCGCGCAGGCCGACGGCGCCGGCCATATCCTGCAATTCGCAATCGCCGTTGGCAGCGCATGTCAGACAGTCGAGCGGATGATCGGAGATATAGAGCTCCATCACGCCGCGGCGGATATCCTTCAGCCGGCCGGTCTGCGTGTGAACGACGAGACCGGGGGCAACCGGCGTCGTGCAGGAGGCCGGCGTACCGTTGCGGCCTTCGATCTCGACGAGACAGAGGCGGCAGGAGCCGAAGGCATCGACCATATCGGTGGCGCAGAGCTTCGGCACCTGAATGCCGGCTTCCATCGAGGCCCGCATGATCGAGGTGCCCTCGGGCACGCTGATCTGGCGCCCGTCAATGGTCAGCGTCACCATGGTTTCGGAGGTGGAGGCCGGCGTGCCGTAGTCGATTTCTGGAACGAGGGACATGGGTCTTACTCCGCCGCTTCAATCAAGGGAGCCGGAGAAAAGTCCTCCGGGAAATGGGTCATCGCGCTCATCACGGGATAGGGCGTGAAGCCACCGAGTGCACAGAGCGAACCGAACTTCATCGTGTTGCAGAGATCGGCAAGCAGAACCCTGTTCTTCTCCGGCTCGATCCCTCTAGCGATCTTGTCGGTCGTCTCGACACCGCGCGTCGAGCCGATGCGACAAGGCGTGCACTTGCCGCAGCTTTCGACCGCGCAGAATTCCATGGCGAAACGCGCCTGCTTCAGCATGTCGGCGGTATCGTCGAACACAACGAGGCCGGCATGACCGATCAGGCCATCCTTGGCCGCGAAGGCTTCATAGTCGAATGGCGTGTCGAACAGAGCACGTGGGAAATAGGCCCCGAGCGGACCACCCACCTGCACCGCCTTGACCGGGCGGCCCGACGCCGTACCGCCGCCGATCTTGTCGACGATATCGCCGAGAGAAAGGCCGAAGGCCGTCTCATAGAGCCCGCCATGCTTGACGTTGCCGGCGATCTGCAGCGGGATCGTGCCGCGCGAACGGCCCATGCCGAAATCGCGGTAGAAGGCAGCTCCCTTGTCCATGATGACGGGAACGGAGGCGAGTGAGATCACGTTGTTGATGACAGTCGGACAGTTGAACAGGCCTTTATGCGCCGGCAGCGGCGGCTTGGCGCGCACGACACCGCGCTTGCCTTCGAGACTGTTCAGCAGTGCCGTTTCCTCGCCGCAGACATAAGCGCCCGCGCCGGTGCGGATTTCCATGTCGAACGCCTTGCCGGAACCGAGGACGGAGGCACCGAGGATGCCGGCCTTGCGGGCGATTTCGACCGCTTCGGTCATCGCGGCAATCGCATGCGGATATTCCGAACGCGTATAGACGAAGCCCTTGGTCGCGCCCGTCGCGAGGCCTGCAATCGTCATGCCCTCGATCAGCACGAAGGGGTCGCCCTCCATGATCATCCGGTCGGCGAACGTACCGCTATCGCCCTCGTCGGCGTTGCAGACGATGTATTTGCGATCACCCGGCGCATCAAGCACCGTCTTCCACTTGATGCCGGTCGGGAAGCCAGCGCCGCCACGGCCGCGCAAGCCGGAATCGGTAACGTCCTTGACGATATCGCCAGCCGCCATGCCGATCGCGCGACGCAACCCCTTGAGGCCACCATGAGCTTCATAATCCGGCAGCGAAAGCGGATCGGTGATGCCGCAACGGGCAAAGGTCAGGCGGGTCTGTTCCTTGAGGAATGGGAGGCTTTCGACCTCCCCAAGACAGAGCGGATGCTCGCCACCTTCGGCGAGCCCGGCGTCGAACAGTGCGGGAACATCCTTGGCCTTCACCGGCCCATAGCCGATGCGTTTGCCGTCGATTTCGACTTCGACCAAAGGCTCAAGCCAGAACATGCCGCGCGAGCCGTTGCGCACGATGCGCGCATCGAGGCCGCGCTTGGCAATTTCCTGAGCGACCGATTTCGCCACCTTCTCCGCCCCCAGAGAAAGGGCGGCCGCGTCACGGGGGATGTATATAGTGAGGGTCATTGGCGCGCCTCCTTCACAAGGTCTTCGGCGCTTTCATCGTCGAGCCGCCCATGCAGCTCGCCATCCAGCATTGCGGCCGGCGCGCAGGCACAGAGCCCGAGACAGTAGACCGGCTCCAGCGTGACGCTGCCATCGAGTGTCGTCTGGTGGAAATCGATACCCAGGAGCCGCTTGATACGCTCCGCGAGCGCATCTCCGCCCATCGACTGACAGGCTTCGGCGCGACAGAGCTTCAGGACGTGCCGGCCGGCCGGATGGTCGCGATAGTCATGATAGAAAGTCATGACGCCGTGTACTTCAGCGCGGGAGAGGTTCAGCGCCTTGGCGATCAAAGGCAGTGCATCCTGCGGCACATAGCCAAACTCTTCCTGAATCCCGTGCAGAATGGGTAGAAGCGGTCCCTCCATCGATTTCATGCTATCGATGATGGTTCCGGCGCGGGTTGCTACATCGCCCGCAGCCTGATTCAAATTCATAAGCAGCCTCCCGCGCACAGCTTCCGAAAATCGAAGGCGAATCTTCGGAAAACGCTTATGCGGCACTTCCTCCGTGACGTGCGATCGACACGCCAGATAATAGGGTCGCAGGGAGAGGGTCAGGGATCAATAAGGCAGTCCCGTTAATTGATAGAAAATTTCTATCGAGCCTTGCCACTCTCTGCGAGCAATCGTGCCTCATGCAGTAGCGCGGAGACGAGCGGCGTAAATGGCTCGCGATGTGTGGCGACCAGCCCGACCAGATGCTCGGCATCCGGTTCGGTTATCGGGATTTTGCGGATATCGACGGGAAAACCGAAGGAATCGGCAATATTCTTCGGCATGATGCTCGCCCAGCGTCCGGTTTGGACATGGGAAAACAGCACGATCATTGAATTGGATTCAAGCGTCGGCGTTGCCTCGATACCGGCTTCGGCGAGGTGACGATTGATAATCCGTCGGTTTTGCATGTCCGCAGTCAATAGACAAAGCCGAAGGTTGCCGACCTCCTTCCAGGTGACGCTTTCCCGCTCTGAGAACGGGCTGCCGGCTGCGGTAATCAGATGATAGCGCTCGGCATAGAGCGGCACGCTGGTGACACGGCCGAGCGGCTCGTTTTCCAGATAGGTGATACCGGCATCAATCTCGAGATTTTCGAGCAGACCCAGCACCTGTAGCGAGTTGCGCGATATGATCGAGAAGGTGACGTCGGGGTGCCGCTCCTGGAACGGCGTGGTAATCCTCGATACCATGGCAAGCGCTGTCGGAATGACAGCGATCCGGATATGACCGGCAAGGCCCTTGCGCGCTGCCCGCATCTCCTCGCGCATCGTCCGGCTATCGCCGACGATACGTCGGGCCCATTCCAGCACGCGCTGCCCCTCCGGCGTCAGCCCCTGAAAGCGCGAGCCGCGACTGACGAGCATGACACCGAGCTGATCCTCCAATTGCCTGATCGCCGCAGACAAAGTCGGCTGCGTCACGCCGCACTCTTCGGCGGCGCGGCCAAAGTGCTTTTGATTCGCAAGCGCGATGAAGAATTCCAGCTTGTCGATCATCCCACTCTCCCGGAACGAAAGAGTTAGACCCGCGCGCCAGCGAGCGCAACAAGCAAGGCTGGCTCAAACCTCAACGACCGCCTCGCAGAAAGCCTCATGCAGCGAATCGACAACGGCACAGATTTCCGAACGCGAAACGGCATAGTGGATGAGCCGCCCCTCACGGCGCGTATCCACCAGCTTATCGAGACGCAGGCGAGCGAGATGCTGTGAAACCACCGCCTGCGGCAGATCGAGTATCGCCTCGAGCTCCATCACGGTCTTTTCACGTTTTGCCAGCATGAACAGGATAGCCAGCCGGGTTTCATGCGAAAGCGCCTTCAGCAAGGCGCTGGCCTTGCGCGCCTTCTCTGTCATTTCCTCGACATTGTGCTCTTCGGCACCGCCTTGCAGTGGAGACGACGACATTTCACTGCCTCTAGTGAGAACTCACATAGAGGCATGCTTATAATATCATCAAACCGCAAGTTGATTTAAAAATGACATGAAAACCAAAAAAGGTCCAAGTTTTCAGCAGATAAGCTGGCCACCATTGATCTCGAGCACCTGCCCGGTGATGTAACCGGAGAGCGTCGGCGCCGCGAGGAAGAGATAGGCGGGCGCGCAATCAACAGGCGTTCCAAGTCGTTGAAGCGGAATGGATTTACGCGTTTGCTCCAGCTTCTCCCTCGACGAATAGCGCTCGTGAAAATCGGTCGAGATCGTGCCCGGCGATACGCAGTTCACCCGGATGCCGTCAGGCGCCAGTTCACGCGCCAGTGCCTTCGAATAGGTTGCGACGAAGGCTTTCGAAGCTGAGTAGATGGCGGAGCCTGGGCTGCCGCCGGTCAGGGCGGAAATCGATACGGTATTGATGATCGCGGCCTGCCCTGCTGCCCGCAGTAGCGGCAACACACCCCGGGTCACCTCCATGACGGAGGTCTGATTGAGATGAACGATCTTCTCGTATTGCTCGTCCGTCAGCTCGCCCGCCGGGAAGCGACCGACCATGGTGCCGGCGTTGTTGACGAGCGCATGGACGCGATCGAAGCGCTCGCCGGCAGCAGCGATGAAGTCCCGCACGCCATGACCGCTAGCGAAATCACCGGCTATCAGGAACGCGCGACGATCGGCTTCGGCCTCCATCAGAAAATCCGGTAGCTCGCGATCAGCATCGCGACCGATATGTACGAGAACATGGGCGCCGCAATCGAGAAACTGCCGTGCCACTTCCAACCCTATGCCGCGACCGGCGCCGGTGATGACGACATTGCGATTTTCGAAAAGCTTCGGATGAAACACGACGACCTCCCCAAACGCGCAATTCGCGTGTCGGTAATTGCGGAATTTTCACTTTACCATATGATGGCGAAAAAACGAAAGAAAGGGAGCAAGCCCCATGTTCCTGTCCGGGCGCCAGACTGAGATTCTTGAGATCGCCAAGGCCGAAGGGCGCGTACTGGTTGACGAACTGGCCGCACGCTTTTCAGTGACGCCGCAAACCATCCGCAAGGATCTGAACGACCTCTGCGACGGTCGTGTGCTGTCGCGCGTTCACGGCGGCGCTATCTTTCCCGGTGGAACCGAGAATGTGAAATACGAGGCGCGCCGCTCCATCGCCGCATCGGAGAAACAGGCGATCGGCCGTGCGGCAGCTAGCCTCATCCCCAGCAACAGCTCGCTTTTTATCAACATCGGCACGACGACCGAGGCCGTCGGCGAGGCATTGCTTGGGCATCACGAATTGATGGTAATCACCAATAACATCAATGTTGCCAACAAGTTGCGCATATTTCCATCCATAGAGGTCGTCATTGCCGGCGGCGTTGTCCGCGGCTCTGATGGTGGCATCGTCGGAGAAGCAGCGGTCGATTTCATCCGGCAGTTCAAGGTCGACTATGCCGTCATCGGCGCCTCCGCCATCGATACCGACGGTGCGCTTCTCGATTTCGATTTTCGCGAAGTGAAAGTGGCGCAGGCCATCATCGCCAACGCACGGCATGTCATCCTCGTAGCCGACAGCACCAAGTTCGAGCGTACAGCACCGGTACGGATCGGCCATCTGTCGCAGGTTCATACGTTCGTGACCGACGAATGCGGCATCGAATCGGTACGCACCATCGCCGCCGAGCATAATGTACGCTTGGTAGAAACCGCCCGCCGACCAAGCTGATCGCGCGCTTTCCGTCAAGAAACCTTCGTTTGACATTCGTATTTATTTCATTTTAGATGGATTGACTTTCGAATTTCCATCTTCACGAGATTGCGTGCCTTTGCGGAGCGGCGGGTGAGTGAACAGGTCTACGATATTTTCGTTATCGGCGGCGGCATCAATGGATGCGGCATTGCCCGTGACGCCACCGGGCGCGGCTATAAGGTCGCTCTCGCCGAAATGAACGACTTCGCCTCCGGCACATCGTCCGGCGCCACCAAGCTCATTCATGGCGGCCTGCGCTATCTCGAACACTACGAATTCCGGCTGGTGCGCGAATCCCTGATGGAGCGCGAAGTGCTGTGGGCGATGGCGCCGCACATCATCTGGCCGATGCGTTTCGTGCTGCCTTACCACAAGGGCGGCATTCGACCGGCCTGGCTCATTCGCCTCGGCCTCTTCCTCTACGATCACCTCGGCGGGCGGAAGCTGCTACCGCCGACGGCGACGCTGGACATGAAGACCGACCCTGCCGGCAAGCCGCTGAAGGCGCTTTTCACCAAAGCCTTCGAATATTCCGACGGCTGGGTGGACGACGCCCGCATGGTGGTGTTGAACGCTCGCGACGCAGCCGACCGCGGCGCGACGATCATGCCGCGAACGAAGGTGACATCCGCGCGGCGCGAAGGCGCCGTGTGGGCGATCGAAACGGAAAACACGATCACCGGCGAGAAGCGCCTGTTCCGCTCCCGCATGCTGGTCAATGCCGCCGGCCCGTGGGTCGATCACGTTCTGTCCGACGCTTTCGGCAAAAACCAGGTGCACAATGTCCGCCTCGTTCAGGGCAGCCACATCATCGTGCGCAGGAAGTTCGACGGCCCTCGCGCCTACTTCTTCCAAAACCCGGACAACCGCATCATCTTCGCCATTCCCTATGAACAGGATTTCACCCTGATCGGCACCACGGATCGCGATTTCAAGGACGATCCGAAAGATGTGAAGATCAGCGCCGAGGAAACCGCCTATCTGTGCAACGCGGCCAGCGAATATTTCAAGGAGCCTGTACGCCCCGAGGATATCGTCTGGACCTACTCCGCTGTCCGCCCGCTTTATGATGACGGCGCGTCGAAGGCGCAGGAAGCGACACGCGATTACGTCTTGAAGGTCGAGGGCGAGGAAGGCCAAGCGCCGCTCCTGAACGTCTTTGGCGGCAAGCTCACGACCTATCGCCGGCTGGGCGAACATGCGCTGGAGAAGATCGGTGAAGCCATCGGCCTGAAGGGCACCCCGTGGACGGCGAAAAGCTCGCTGCCGGGCGGCGACTTTCCGGTTCGCGGCTATGATGCTGAAGTCTCGAAGCTGAAGTCGCGCTATCCCTTCCTGGCAGATCAGCATGCCCGCCGTCTCGTCCGCCGCTATGGAACGCGAGCCGCGATGATCCTCGGCGACGCCAAGACGATCGCCGATCTCGGCCGCTGCTTCGGGAGCGACCTCTATGAGGCCGAAGTGCGCTATCTGACGGAACACGAATGGGCCTATAACGCTGCCGACATTCTCTGGCGCCGCTCCAAGAAAGGCTTGTACCTTTCGAAAGAGGAAGCCGCCGCGCTTGAAGACTATATGGCGGGCAGCCGCGTCCACGCATAGCGCCTCCACTTCAATCGTCGGGATCGAGCAGGCGCGGGCCTGCGCCTTCACTGGAAAGGCGATCCCACGGATTTCTGAGCGGACAGCTGTCCATCGAGAGACAGCCGCAGCCGATGCAGCCGTCCAGCTGATCGCGCAGCCCCTGCAGACGCCTGATGCGGGCATCGAGATCGTCCTTCCAGCGTGCGGAAAGCACCTTCCAGTCAGCTGCCGTTAGCGCGCGCCCCTGCGGCAGCGATTGCAGCGCCTCCTGAACCTCGGCAAGCGGAATGCCAACCCGCTGCGCCACCTTGATGATCGCCACCCGGCGCAGCACCTCGCGGGCATAGCGCCGCTGATTGCCCCGGCTGCGCTGGCTCTCGATCAGCCCTCTTGCCTCATAGAAATGCAGCGCCGAAACCGCCACGCCGCTCCGCGCCGCTACCTCGCCAACCGTCAGCAGCTTGGAAAATTGACCAGGCTCGATTTTTCCCATTTGCACTATTGACCTCAACTTTACTTGAGGTTTTATAAGCTAGGCTCCAAAGCGCGTAAAGCAGGAGCAAGACATGACAGAACCAACCCGGCTGGCTATCGTTTACGGCAGTACCCGTCCGGGCCGCTTATGTGACCGGGTGGTCAATTGGGTCGTCCGGGAACTGGTGCACTATCCTCTTCTCGAAATCGATGTGATCGATCCCCTCGAATTCGATTTGCCGTTCCATCATGACCGCGAGCACGACGGCGTCGCCGCCCTTTCCGCGCGGCTCGCCGCTGCGGACGCCTTCATTATCGTCACGCCGGAATATAATCACAGCTTTACGGCCTCGCTGAAATTCGTGCTCGATCTCGTCTACGACCCATGGCACGGCAAGCCCGTCGCCTTCGTTTGCTATGGCGGCGTTTCCGGCGGCCTGCGCGCCGTGGAGCAGTTGCGGGTGGTCTTCGCCGAGCTGCATACCGTGACCGTGCGCGATACCGTCAGCTTTGCCAATCCATGGGGCAGGTTTGCCGAAGATGGCACGTTGGAAAATCCGCTCGACGCCAGAAAATCGCTCGTTCTCATGATCGCGCGACTGACCTGGTGGAGCAATGCCCTGAAGCCGGCTCGCGGAACGCGTCCGTACCGCTCCATCGCCGCCTGACAGATCCCGACAACATGTGAATCCGGCCTCTCGTTTCTGGCAGGTGCGAGAGATCGGTTCGACGCCCGGGTCTGACACCACAGGCCCGGGCGTCATGCTGTCAATGAACGGTCTTGCCGAAACCGACATGATGACCTAACGCAATGGAGAGGGAGTTTCGGCGGATACGGACATGGAGAACGGGAGGCGTCTGGGAGGAGCGGACTTCATGCGTGCCGTCGCGTGTCTGATGGTGCTTGTGCATCATCTCGTGCTTCGCATGAATTTCTACAAGCTCCCCCCCGATCTGGATCTGACCTTCATAATCGCGCGCTTCGGCAATCACGGCGTTGCAGTCTTCTTCGTTCTGAGCGGCTTCCTCCTCGCTCGCCCCTTCTGGCTGGCGCTCGACAGTGGTCAACCCCTGCCGTCACTGAGGATCTACGCCATGCGCCGCGCAGCGCGCGTCCTGCCTGGCTTCTGGTTCGCGCTAACGGTTGGCTTCTTGATCAGCTTCACCGTCTATGGCTTTCCGCTCGATATGGAGCTTGTCGGCCGCTACATCGCCGGCTTCTTCCTGATGAGCCAATGGCATTGGCGCACCTTTTTCCCGGTGCAGGGAGACGGCCCTCTATGGTCGATCCCCTTCGAGACGACCTGCTATGTCCTGATGCCAACCGGCTTCCTGTTGCTGTTCCATCCGAAGCTGAGATGGCGCTCCCCATTGGTCAGCCGCCTGCTCTGGATTGGCATTATCGCGGTATCGCTGATCGCCCACTGGCTGGTGGTCACTTATCTCCAAACCGACAGCGTCGGACGGGGATGGCAATATAGCTTTCAAGGTGGCGCCAAAGAATGGATGCCACGCTATAACCCTATCGGTTTCTTCGCGATATTCGCGATCGGCGTATTGGCGGCGGGGATCCAGACCATAGTTCCGGCGCGCCGTTCGGTGATCTATGACATCATCGGAGCGCTCGCAATCGCTATGGGTGCATGGCAGTTGCCGCAGTCCATTGGCGGAGCGGCGGAAGGCTATGCCTGGCTCGGTATTCCCTATCAATTTCCACTATTGCCTCTAGCCGTCGCCGCCGCTCTCTGCACGCTCCCGCAGTCTCAGCTGTTGGCAAGGCTGCTGGACAATAGCCTCAGCCGTTACATCGCGACCGTCTCCTTCGGCGTCTATGTCTGGCAGGACATCGTTCTGACGATGATGCAGAAGCTCTTGCCTTGGACCTTCGGCACCGGCTCCGATGACGTGCTTGGCGGCTGGATCTCATCGAGCCTCGTTGCAACCGTCATCATTTTCGCGATCGGCACACTGAGCTATCTGCTGCTCGAACGCCCCGTCATGCGATGGGCTCGCGCCCGGGAAAACAGAATGACACGACCCGTCATTGCGTGACGGGCCGATGCGCAACATTGCCGTGAGTACGGTTATGGCCTAGATGCGCGTCGCCTTCAGGCGCTCCTCGTCGAGAACGATGCCGAGACCGGGCGCAACGCCCAGATCCAGCCAGCCGGCATGATGCCTGAGCGGCGACGCCATCGGATAATCGCGGCGGGCTTCGCTCCACTCCGGATTGTCATAGGGATATTCGAGCCAGGCGGCATCGGCGACGCCGGCTGTCAAATGCGCATTCGCGAGCACGCCGATACCGTTCGTCCAGGAATGCGGCGTGAACTGTACGCCCGCCTCGCGCGCCTGATAGGCCAGCCGCCGGCAACCGGTGATGCCGCCGACCAAAGCGACGTCGGGCTGGATGACATCGAAGGCACGCTCCTCGATGATATCGCGGAATTCGTAGAGTTCACGCGTCATCTCGCCGCCAACGATGCGCACCGAAGTCGCCTGCTTCAACTCCTTCATACCCTTGCGGTCCGAGCGGTAAAGCGGCTCCTCCATCCAGTAGACGCCGAGCCGCTCCAGCTCCTTGGCAACGGCAAGCGCATCTTTGAATGTCCAGGGCAAGGTCGTATCCCAGGGCATGCGCCAACCCTGGTTACAGTCGACCATCAGCTCCAGCCGGTCACCGACGCGGGCGCGGATCGCTTCCAGCGCCTTGACATCCTCACGCCAGCCGCCACGCCCGCCCGAAGACGAGGAGAAGCGCACCTTCATGGCCGGGAAGCCTTCGTCGATGTAGCGCTCGGCCTGATCGGCCATGGCCGACGGCTCGCGCAGCACGCCAGAGGAGGCATAAAGCCGCACGCGGCTGGCGCGGCCGCCGAGCATCCGCCAGACCGGTTCGCCGGTGATCTTGCCGGAGAGGTCCCACAGCGCCAGATCCATCGGCCAGCAGCGGCCATAGTGAAAGTTGATATGCGAGAGGACTTCATAGTGCCGTTCGACGTGCCGGGGATCCTGCCCGATGAATAGATCCTCGTGCCCCTCGAAGCCCTTCATCAGGTCGCCGGAGCCGATGCCTTCGCGGCCCTCATCATCCCGGACGCGCACGATGGTCGCATCGAAGTGCTTGCGCGGGCGGCCGTCCCAGCTCGCCTTGAACGCGGGATCAAGCGGCAGACGATGATGGGTGATTTCGATGGAAACGATCTTGCTCATTATGCTCCCCTTATCCTCCACGCATGATCCCGTAAGCGTCACCACCCTGAACGGGATCATGCAGCTCCAGTGTCTCAGCCGAACTGCTGCCAGATCGTCTTGTAATCGCAGTACTTGTCGATGGCGTGCACCGAACGGTCGCGGCCGAAGCCGGACTGCTTGAAGCCGCCGAACGGCGTCGCAAAGTTCGACATGTCGTAAGTGTTGATCCACACCGTACCCGCATGGATCTCTTCGGAAAAGCGGTGAGCGCGATCCATGTCCTTCGTAAAGACGGCGCCGGCAAGCCCATAGATCGTGTCGTTGGCGATCTTCAGCGCCTCCTCCTCTGTATCGAAGGGAATGGCGGCCAGCACCGGGCCGAAAATTTCCTGCCGCGCCAGGCTCATATCGTTGGTCATGTCGACGAAGACGCCCGGCGAGACATAATAGCCACCGGTCTCGCTCAAGACACGCTCAGCGCCAAAGGCACGGCGCGCACCTTCCTTCTCGCCGGCCGCGATCATCGCCAGCACCTTGTTCATATGCTCTTCCTCGATCAGCGCGCCGATCTGCGCCGACGGATCAAGGGGATGCTTGAGCGCGATATCGGAGCGGGTGACCGCCTCGATCTTCTCTATAAGTCCATCTTGCACCGACCGCTGTACGATCAGGCGCGTCGAGGCATGGCAGGTCTCGCCGGAATTGTAAAAGCAGCCCCAGGCGGCCGCGACGGCTGCGGCATCGAGATCAGCATCTTCGAACACGACCAGCGGTGACTTGCCGCCGAGTTCCAGCGCAACGCGCTTGACGTTCGATTGGGCCGCATAGCCCATGATCAGCTTGCCGACTTCGGTCGAGCCGGTAAACGCGATCATGTCGACATCCATATGCAGCGCCAGCGGCTTGCCCGTTTCCTCGCCATAACCCGTCACCACATTGAAAACGCCAGCCGGCAGACCGGCTTCGATGGCGAGTTCAGCGAGGCGGATCGCCGACAGTGAAGACTGCTCGGCCGGCTTCAGCACCACGGAATTGCCGGCAGCAATTGCCGGCCCCAGCTTCCACGCATCGATGATCATCGGATAGTTCCAGGGCGTGATCGCCCCGATGACCCCGAGAGGCACTTTACGGACCAATGCGCGCGCATTCGGGCCGGTCGGCGCAATCTCGTCATACATCTTGTCGATCATTTCGCCGTAAAACTGGATGCCTTCGGCGCAGAGGCGCACGTCGACCCCAAGCGACGCCATGACCGGCTTGCCGACATCGATCGTTTCGAGCATGGCGAGCTCGTCGCCATGGGCGCGAATGAGATCGGCCCATTTCAGCATGATCTTCTTCTTTTCCAGCGGCTCCTTCTTGCGCCAGACACCGCTTTCGAAGGCGGCGCGCGCAGAGGCGACCGCAGCGTCGATATCGGCTGCATTGCCGCGTGCAAGCTCAGCGCCCGGCTTGCCGTCCATGGGCCGGATGCGGGTGAAGGTTTCGCCGGATGCAGCGGCACGGTGCGAGCCGTCGATGAAATGACGACCTTCGGGCTTGAGGCCGGAGAGAACACTTTCCCAATAATCGCGCGTATAGTTCTTGGTCATCTCAAATTCCTTTCGGCAGCGCCATGATGGCGGCGGCAAAGCGGTCGATGTCGGCATCCGTCACGTCGCGGATCGTCGAGCGCCGCATGGGCTGGTTTTCCGGTGCCCGCATTTCGCGGGCAAGGTCGGTGTCATCGAAAGGTTTGAAGGCCGCAGGCAGGGACCGCGTGATACCGCAACGATCCATCCAGCCCGAGACAAACGCAGGAAGTTCAGCGGCACTTCCGAGGCCGCATGCCTCTGCAGCCGCATGGAGGTCGGTGGTATCCGCCTCGACGAGCCATGGAAGCGTCGCCTCGAAACCGAGCGCAGTCGCCAGACCATGATGAACAGGCCCGAGGCCCGCCAGCGCGTGGCTGATATTATGCGCGATCGCCGTGCCGCAATTGTCGATGGCAATGCCGGCAAAGCAGGAGCCGAGCAGCACATCGCCGCGCGCCGCCACATCGTCAGGATGCTTGACCGCCGTCTCCAGAGCGCCGGTGATCAACCGCAGCGCCTGATGCGCGTAGAACTGCGCGCCGCGATGCGTGTTGCGATTCGTCGCCGCTTCGAAGGCATGGATGAAGGCATCGAGGCCGCACCATGCCGTCAGGTTGGCGGGCAGGGTCTTCGTCAGCGCCGGATCGAGAATGACGAGATCGGCCTTCGTTTCCGGTCCCCAGATCCAGAGCTTCTTGCCCTCCGGGCCGGCGAAGATGTTCGTGGCCGAGGTCTCCGAGCCCGTGCCGGCCGTCGTCGGGATCATGATCTTCTTCAGAGGACGCTTCGGCAGCGGGTTGGCAGCCAGCGCATAGTGCATCGGATCCTCACCGGACGCGATGCAGCAGGCGACGATCTTGCCGATATCGAGCGCCGAGCCGCCGCCGATGCCGATCACCATATCGGTCCCCTGCCCGGCTCGGATGGCCGCATGTAAATGCGCAAGCTTTGGCTCACCGGCAAAATCGGAAAAGACCTGCGTCTTCACGCCTGCTTCGGTCAGTTCGGCACTGATCCTGGCGGCAAGGCCGGACTGCGCCAGGAAGGCATCGATGACGAGCAAAACGGCGCCGACACCATCGAAAGATTGGACCGCAACGGGAAGGCCGGAGAGTGCCCTCTCACCGAAACGAATGTCTGGAATAGCGGAAATGGAGAAGGACACGCAGGATCCCTTTGGAAAAGCGGATGAAAATGATGTCACAATCCTGCATCACAATTTCAGATCTTCAAATCCGGGCAATTATCGGGAATATTGATGATCTGAAGTCATGGAGAGACGATGCTGGAGAAAATACCGCTGGAGGCCTTCCGCGTGTTCGACGCCGCAGCGCGGTCCATGAATTTTTCCCGCGCCGGTCGAGAGCTGAACATCACCCAGGCCGCCGTCAGCCGCCGCATCAAAGGGCTGGAGGATCATCTCGGCGCAACGCTCTTTACCCGACGTGGCCGAAATCTGGCGCTGACGCCGGATGGCGAACGGCTGTTCCAGCGCGTACGCGCCACGCTGGAATATCTGGAAGAGAGCCTGGAGCCTTTTCGCGCCGGCACAGGTGAAATCATTTCGATTGCGGCCAGTGGTTCGATTTCGCATCTCTGGCTTGGGCAGCGGCTCAGGGATTTCGGCAAGGAGAACCCCGGCATTTCCGTGCGGCTCCTCACGACGGATGTCCATTCCGAACTGGCTTCGGAAAATAACGACCTCATCATCATCTACTCCACCGGCGAGCACCCGCGCTGGAACCTGACGCCACTGATGAAGGAAGTGCTGATGCCGATCGCCTCGCCGGATTACCTGGCGGTTCGCGACCTCGATCCAGAGGCTTTGACGGCGATGGATATCGCCGGGCTCGATCTCATCGACTACGAGCGCGCCAACGCCCACTGGATCAGCTTCCGACAGTGGTTTGGCCGTATCGGCGACCCCTTGAAAGGCAGGCCGATGAGACCGCGTCTTTCCTTCTCGACCTATATCATGGCAATCGAGGCCGCGCTCAGGGGCGAAGGCATAGCCCTCGGCAGCTTGGGTCTCATCGAAGAACATCTGCAATCCGGTGCGCTCGTCGCCGTCGGTAACGACAGAGTCGAAAGCGGCTTTGGATATTATCTCGGTGCGCCGCGTTTCCGCTCGCTTTCTTCCGAAGCGGCGCAGTTGCACCGGTTCCTGCTGCAGGGCCAACAAGCCTGATAGGCCTATGGGCGCAGAAATCATGCTCTGCCGCAAACAAAAAAAGCGGCCCATAGGACCGCTTTCATCTCATTCACCGCTTCACGCTCGCATCAATCCTGCGGGATCGAGCCGCGCAGATGCGAGAGTTCCATGATGAAATGCTCCAGGCGCGACTTATGCTCGTGATGCTCTGCATCTTCGAGTTCAGCCTTCGCCGCATTGATGCGACGCTCCAGCTCGTCGCGGCTCATGTCTTCCACCGGAACGGCGGATTCGGCGAGCAGCGTGCAGCCGGTCGGCAGGATGTCGGCGAACCCGCCGAAAACGACGTAGTCCTGCTTCTTGCCCGAAGCCGAATGCACCTTCACGACGCCTGGCTTGATGGTGGTCATGGTCGGAGCATGATGAGCCATGACGGTCATCTCGCCCTCGGTCGCGGGGATGACGACATCGATGACCTGTTCCGACAGCAGCAGGCGCTCCGGAGAAACCAGTTCGAAATTGAAATTGTCAGCCATGGCCCGTCACTTCTCGATTGTCTTATTCGCAAGGCAAGGGCGCGCGGGCTAAGCCGCGCGCCGATGGATTGACCTGATTAGGCAGCCAGCTTCTTGGCCTTTTCGATCGCTTCGTCGATCGAGCCAACCATGTAGAAGGCAGCTTCCGGCAGGTGGTCGTATTCGCCGTTGACGAGGCCCTTGAAGCCCTTGATCGTGTCTTCGAGCGCAACGAGCTTGCCCGGTGAACCGGTAAAGATTTCGGCAACGAAGAACGGCTGCGACAGGAAGCGCTCGATCTTGCGGGCGCGGGCAACGGAGAGCTTGTCGTCTTCCGACAGTTCGTCCATGCCAAGGATGGCGATGATGTCCTGCAGGGACTTGTAGCGCTGCAGCGTCGACTGAACCTTACGAGCAACTTCGTAGTGCTCTTCGCCGACGACCATCGGGTCGAGCATGCGCGAGGTGGAGTCGAGCGGGTCAACGGCCGGGTAGATACCCTTCTCAGCGATCGAGCGCGACAGAACCGTCGTTGCGTCCAGGTGGGCGAACGATGTTGCCGGTGCCGGGTCGGTCAAGTCGTCGGCCGGAACGTAAATGGCCTGAACCGAGGTGATCGAGCCGGTGGTCGTCGTGGTGATGCGTTCCTGCATCTGACCCATGTCCGTTGCGAGCGTCGGCTGATAGCCCACGGCCGAAGGAATACGGCCGAGCAGAGCCGACACTTCCGAACCAGCCTGCGTGAAGCGGAAGATGTTGTCGACGAAGAACAGAACGTCCTGGCCTTCATCGCGGAAGTTTTCAGCGACGGTCAGACCGGTCAGAGCGACGCGAGCGCGGGCGCCCGGCGGTTCGTTCATCTGACCGTAAACGAGCGCAGCCTTGGAGCCTTCGCCGCCGCCATGCTTGTTGACGCCCGATTCGATCATTTCGTGGTAAAGGTCGTTGCCTTCGCGGGTACGCTCACCCACGCCTGCAAACACCGAGTAACCACCGTGCGCCTTGGCGACGTTGTTGATCAGTTCCATGATGAGAACGGTCTTGCCAACGCCGGCGCCGCCGAACAGGCCGATCTTGCCGCCCTTTGCGTAAGGAGCTAGCAGGTCGACGACCTTGATGCCGGTGACGAGGATCTGCGCTTCCGTGGACTGCTCGACGTAGGACGGAGCATCCTGGTGGATGGCGCGCTTCTTGGCAGTGCTGATCGGGCCGGCTTCGTCGACAGGCTCGCCGATGACGTTCATGATACGGCCGAGCGTCTCATGTCCGACCGGAACCGAGATCGGTGCACCGGTGTCGTTGACACGCTGTCCACGAACCAGACCTTCGGTCGAGTCCATGGCGATCGTGCGTACGGAATTTTCGCCGAGGTGCTGTGCGACTTCGAGAACCAGACGATTGCCGTTATTGTCGGTTTCAAGCGCGTTCAGGATCGCCGGGAGCTCGCCTTCGAAAGCAACGTCCACAACGGCGCCGATAACCTGCGTAACCTTACCGACAGAACCTGCGGGGGTAGCTGCGTCAGCCATATTCTTACCCTCTTTTCCTAACCTCAGAGCGCTTCCGCGCCCGAAATGATTTCAATCAATTCCTTGGTGATCTGAGCCTGGCGCTGACGGTTGTAGTTCAGCGTCAGCTTGTTGATCATCTCACCAGCGTTGCGCGTCGCATTATCCATGGCGCTCATCTTCGCACCCATCTCGCCGGCGACGTTTTCAAGCAACGCGCGGAAGATCTGGACAGAGATGTTGCGCGGGATCAGGTCCGCGAGAATGGCAGCCGCATCCGGCTCGTATTCGTAGACGGCGCCCTTGTGGGCTGCATCTTCTTCAACGGCGGCCGGAGCCGAGGCCGGGATGAGCTGCTGTGCCGTGGGCACCTGGCTGATCACCGACTTGAATTCGGAGTAGAACAGCGTGCAAACGTCGAATTCGCCCGCTTCGAACATCTCGATGATGCGCTTGCCGATGACGTCGGCATTGTCGAAGCCGATACGCTTGACGTCGCGCAATTCCTTGCGCTCGACGATCAGCGATGCGTATTCGCGACGCAGTACGTCATAGCCCTTCTTACCGACGGTAAAGATCTTTACCGTCTTGCCTTCGGCCAGAAGCTTGCGGGCATGATCACGGGCGAAACGAGAGATCTGCGAGTTAAAGCCACCGCAAAGGCCGCGCTCGGCCGTGCAGACGACGAGCAGGTGCACATCGCTCTTGCCGGTTCCGGTCATCAGCAACGGCGCGCCATCAGCATCGCTGACGGCTGCCGAAATGTTGGCCAGAACAGCGGCCATGCGCTGCGAGTAAGGCCGGGCGGCCTCGGCCGCCTCCTGGGCACGCCGAAGCTTCGCCGCGGCGACCATTTTCATCGCCTTGGTGATCTTCTGCGTCGCCTTGACGGAGGCGATCCGGTTTTTCAGATCCTTTAGTGAAGGCATCCTTGGTCCGTCCTAGAGCTTGGGCCCGATTACGTGAAAGACTTGACGAAGCTGTCGAGAGCAGCGGTAAGCTTGCCCTTCGTTGCGTCGCTGATGGCCTTTTCGGTGCGGATGGTGTCGAGGATGTCCTTGCCTTCCGAACGAAGGTAAGACAGCAGGCCCTGTTCGAACTTGCCAACCTGCGCAACAGGCAGCTTGTCGAGATAGCCGTTGACGCCGGCGAAGATCACCGCAACCTGCTCTTCCGTCTTCAGCGGCGAGAACTGCGGCTGCTTCAGAAGTTCCGTCAGGCGGGAACCGCGGTTCAGCAGGCGCTGAGTTGCGGCATCGAGATCGGAACCGAACTGGGCGAAGGCGGCCATTTCACGATACTGGGCGAGTTCACCCTTGATCGAGCCGGCAACCTGCTTCATCGCCTTGATCTGAGCGGACGAACCGACGCGCGAAACCGACAGGCCGACGTTAACGGCCGGACGGATGCCCTGGTAGAACAGGTCGGTTTCGAGGAAGATCTGGCCGTCGGTGATCGAGATCACGTTGGTCGGAATGAAGGCCGAAACGTCGTTGCCCTGCGTCTCGATGACCGGGAGAGCGGTGAGCGAACCAGCGCCCTTCTCGTCGTTCATCTTGGCGGCGCGCTCGAGGAGGCGCGAGTGCAGGTAGAAAACGTCGCCCGGATAAGCTTCGCGGCCCGGCGGGCGGCGCAGCAGAAGCGACATCTGACGGTAAGCAACGGCCTGCTTGGAAAGGTCGTCATAACCGATCAGGGCGTGCATGGCATTGTCGCGGAAGTATTCGCCCATGGCGCAACCGGCGAACGGAGCCAGGAACTGCATCGGAGCCGGATCGGAGGCCGTTGCAGCAATGATGATCGAGTACTTCAGCGCACCGCGCTCTTCGAGCACCTTCACGAACTGGGCAACGGTCGAACGCTTCTGGCCGACGGCGACGTAGACGCAGTACAGCTTTTCGCTGTCCGGACCGGCATCGTGGATGGCCTTCTGGTTCAGGATCGTGTCGAGAATGATCGCGGTCTTGCCGGTCTGACGGTCGCCGATGACGAGCTCGCGCTGGCCACGACCAACCGGGATCAGAGCGTCGATGGCCTTGAGGCCGGTCGACATCGGCTCATGAACAGACTTGCGCGGGATGATGCCGGGAGCCTTGACGTCGACGCGCGAACGGCGGGTCGCGTTGATCGGGCCCTTGCCGTCGATCGGATTGCCAAGCGCGTCAACAACGCGGCCGAGCAGTTCCGGACCAACCGGAACGTCGACGATCGCGCCGGTACGCTTGACGGTGTCGCCTTCCTTGATGTCACGGTCGGAGCCGAAGATAACCACACCGACGTTGTCGGCTTCGAGGTTCAGGGCCATACCGCGAATGCCGCCGGGGAATTCGACCATTTCGCCGGCCTGGACGTTATCCAGACCGTAGACGCGGGCGATACCGTCACCGACGGAGAGAACCTGGCCGACTTCGGAGACTTCAGCTTCCTTGCCGAAGTTTTTGATCTGATCTTTCAGAATTGCGGAAATTTCCGCGGCGCGGATATCCATCAGCCGACCTCTTTCAATGCAAGCTTAAGGGTGGAGAGTTTGGTGCGAAGGGACGTATCGATCTGACGCGAACCGACCTTGACGATCAGGCCACCGAGGATCGAAGGATCGACCGTGACGGCAATCGCCACGTCCTTGCCGGTGACGCCCTTCAGCGCCGCCTTCAATTCATCTTCCTGCGCTTGGGTAAGCGCATGCGCCGAGGTAACCTCGGCGGAAATCTCGCCGCGATGACGTGCGGCGATGATACGGAAAGCCTTGATCATGCCCGGCAGCGCAAAGAGGCGCCGGTTGCTGGCCACAAGCTTCAGAAAATTGGTGACATAGGCGCCGAAGCCTGCCTTCGTAGCCAGCACCTGAATCGCACCGACCTGCTCATCGGCCGAAAAGACCGGGCTGAGGACGAAGCGCTTCAGATCTTGGCTCTCGTCGAGCATGACTTGGAACCGATCGAGATCGGCAGTCACTGCCGGTACGGCGCCCTCTTCAAGAGCCAACTCGAACAGCGACGAGGCATATCGTTCTGCAACGCCAGAAACATGCTGGGATGTGTCTGCCACGGGCACAAAATTCCCTGATTTCAACCCAAGAACCCGACTCCCGGAAAACGGAAGCCATATGCCCTTGAATTCGTTTTGATTTCCCCCAGAAATCAGCAGGAGTACACTCCTGCCTCATCCGAAATTCGGGGTTCGTCTAACATAGGATATTGAGACTCGCAACACGCGTATTCGCCGAATACGCCATTCGGGCGAATTTATGATGGCAAAAATTCAAAAGCATGGGGATAGCGCGGGCAAATAAGGCCATCCCAAAGCCGTTTCCGGCTCAAATATAGCCCAGCCCGTAGAGGAAGGGTAGCGCGGCCAGAATCGCTTGCACAACCAGAAGGAGAAGACTGAAAAGCACACTGCCGCGGTCGGACATGAGCGCGAGAATACGGCCGAACGCCGCGACGCCGAAGGAAGCGCCAAGCGCAAGATAGATCATCGGCTGCGCCAGGAGGATCGCCACCAGTCCGAAGCCAAGCATGAAGCCACCGGCCGAACGGGCTTCGGCATAGGCTTCCGTTCGTCCTTCGCGCACCTGGAGCTTGAGGATGCGATAGGTATAACCCGGCGCAAACATCATGAAGAAGCCGATCAGCGCCGTTACTGCGGCCGAACAGTAGGCGAGCCGCTCGCCGAATTCGGTCGGAAAATAAAGTTCCATCGGTCGCCCTCAAAATCGCCAGCGCGCAAATCACGTAAGTGAGACGGCGACTTATGGCATGATCCGGTCAGGCAGGGAAAGGCGCAGTCAATATATCTGCCGCGCCAATCACAGAAAGCTTTGCGGATCGATGTCGAGCTGCACCTGTATGGAGCCGCGCTCCTTGGGTGACTGCGCCAGCATCGCGCGAAGGAAGCCTTGCATATCGGAATTGCGCCGGCCGTGTACGAGCAGGCGGAAGCGATGGCGCCCGCGCACGAGCGCAATCGGCGCTTCGGCCGGACCAAGCACGGAAATGCCGGAAACCTGCGGTGCGGCATTGCGCATGCCGCGCGCATGGGTCTCGGCATCCTGCCGGCTATCGGCCGAGACGATGATCGAGGC
The DNA here is from genome assembly GCF_016429015.1 of Rhizobium sp. ASV20. Taxonomy (GTDB): domain Bacteria; phylum Pseudomonadota; class Alphaproteobacteria; order Rhizobiales; family Rhizobiaceae; genus Rhizobium. The sequence goes on along the minus strand of NZ_JAELTU010000032.1, from coordinate 10,621 downwards.
GAGCCGGCCAAAGGGTGGTAATATGGCTCTTTCGCGCTCCAAGATCTCGCGCTCGTAGAAGGCACCGGCATCGCCTGATACGATCGCCTGCATCACCGGATGCTGCGGCTGATAGGTCTGCAGCAATCCATGGCTCTTGAGGCCGGTTCGCCCGGCGCGGCCCGTCACCTGCGACAGCAGCTGGAACGTCCGCTCGGCGGCGCGCGGATCGCCATTGGCAAGGCCGAGATCAGCGTCGACGATACCGACCAGCGTCATCAATGGAAAATTATGGCCTTTGGCGACGAGCTGCGTGCCGATGACGATATCGGCCTCGCCCTTGGCGATTGCATCAAGCTCCAGTCGAAGACGTTTGACGCCGCCCATGATATCGGAGGAAAGCATGATCGTCCGCGCTTCGGGGAAGTGGCGCTCCACCTCCTCGGCAATGCGCTCGACGCCCGGCCCGCAGGCAACGAGATGATCGAGCGTGCCGCATTCCGGGCAGGCTTCCGGTGTGCGCTCGGCATAGCCGCATTGATGGCACTGGATCTGGCCTCTAAACCGGTGCTCCACCAGCCAGCTCGAACATTGCGGGCACTGGAAGCGATGACCGCAGACGCGGCAGAGCGTCAGCGGCGCATATCCGCGCCTGTTGAGGAACAGAAGCGCCTGCTCGCCCTTGGCAACCGTCTTGCCGATTGCGCGGAGCAAGACCGGCGAGAGAAAGCCGCCACGCTCCGGCGCATGCCGGCGCATGTCGACCAGGTGGAGATCGGGAAGTGCCGCATCGCCATAGCGCGTCGGCAAATGGATTGTCGTGTAACGTCCGCTCTGCCCGTTGACCTGGCTTTCCACGGAAGGCGTGGCCGAAACCAGCACGACGGGAAAATCGCCGATGCGGCCGCGCACCACGGCCATATCGCGCGCATTATAATAGACGCGATCCTCCTGCTTGTAGGCAGGATCATGCTCTTCGTCGACGATGATCAGCCCGAGATCCTCGAAAGGCAGGAAGAGAGCGGACCGCGCACCGGCAACCACACGCACTTCACCCGTCACAGCCTGTCGCCAGACCTTTTCGCGCATTTTCGGTGCGAGGTCGGAATGCCATTCGGCCGGCTTGGCGCCGAAGCGATCCTGAAAACGCTCGAGAAAGCTTGCCGTCAGCGCGATCTCCGGCAATAGGATCAGCACCTGCTTGCCACGTCTTAGCGTTTCGGCGATGGCCTCGAAATAGACCTCGGTCTTGCCGGAACCGGTGACGCCGTCGATCAGCGAAACCGCGAACTCGCCCTTGCGCACATCGGCCAGGATCTCGTCGGCGGCATCCTTTTGCGGCCCCTGCAGCCGCGAGGCGGTAAATTCCGGATCGGGCTTGGCAACCACCGGCGGCGGCGGCAGGAAGATGGTCTCGAAAATGCCCTGCGAGATCAATCCGTCGACGACGCTGGTGGAAACCCCGGCCGCATGTGCGAGGCCAAGCCGTGTCCAGGACAATCCATCGGCGGCAATCTCCATTACCTTGGCGCGGGCCGGCGTCAGCCGTTCCGGTTGCCCGCCGATGAAGCGCAAGCCCTCGATCATCGGTTCGGGATCGAAGGCGGCCGGCGCCCGGAGCGCCATGCGCGCTACAAGCCCCGGCGGCGACAGCGTGTAAGTGGCAACCCAATCGATGAAGTCGCGCATATGCTTGCCGAGTGGCGGGCAATCGAACACATGGCTGATCGGCCGAAGCTTCTTCGGATCGACGCCGCCATCATCATCGCCATCCCAGACGACGCCGATGACCTGACGCGGCCCGAGCGGCACCTGCACGACCGAACCCGGCTCAATCGCCATGCCTTCGGCCACGGAATAGGAATAGGCCCTCGGCGCCGGTAACGGCACGAGGACGGGAACCGTACGGCTCATCACAGGCTTTGCGGGCGCCGCCTCGAAAAGCGCACCGAACAGATCGGAAGAATCTTTGCTCATTGCGCCAGACCATGCCCCGGACGAACGCAAAAGGAAACCCATGAGTGACAGCACCCGGCTTGCAAAATGCTCATGGTCTGCCTGTGCAGCGAATATCGCTACCTATCCAGTAATGCCATCAATCTTCGCAAGCGATCCGAAGCCGATATTCTCACGCCGACTCGTGCTTGATCGTCGATTGCACTGTCAACTTGGCGCTGCTGACGCCCATCTCATTTCGTCGGCTGAGACCGCGCGGTTAATTTGTTTCCGTCCGGATCGCGAAGATAAGCGACGAAGGACCCGTTCGGACGCTCCGCGGGCGGGCTCTCGATCGCTGTGCCACCATGCGCGGTGCCTGCGGCATGCCACGCCAGAACATGATCTGGGCTGGCGGCTGCGATGCCGATGGTCCCACCGTTGGCCACGGTCGCCGGCTTGCCGTCGATCGGTTTCGTGATCATCAGCCGGCCACCCTCGTGGGCATAGATCAACCTGCCTCTCGCATCCATCTCTCCGGGCTTGCCTCCCAATGCGCCGAACGTGGCGTCGTAGAAGCCTCTTGCCCGTTCCAAATCATTGCTTCCAATCATGACGTGGGTGAACATGCCTCATCTCCAGTAAAGTGCCCAATAGGCCCCATTTTTGAAGTAACCTAACCTAGCTGCGGGTCGGGCGCCAAACTCTCCATTGAGGCAGCACTTGTTTTCCAGACTTTTGCAGATCGCAGAATAGGGTGCTTACCCAAACCCATGTGGAACCAATCGCAAGATATCTCGGTCGATGCCCGCAACCGGCGCATTCCTGCCAAGGTGGGAATTGGCCACTACCGGCCATTGACAACCGCTGGTCCAAAGCCCTTCGTCGGCGAACGCGTTGCAAATCAACTCAAAGGCACCCTATCCAGATGAAACAGCATGAATACTCCACGGTATCCCGATCCCCAACAGTTGAGGAATATATACATCTTCGTGCGATTGCTGGCTTGAGTGCGTTTTCTGAAGATGCTGCACGGATAGGGTTGAGGGGGACGATCCATTCCGTCGTGATTTCACATGAAGACGTGGCAATCGGGATGGGTCGACTGATCGGCGATGGCGGTTGCTTTTTCCAGATTGTTGATATTGCCGTTCATCCCGAACACCAGGGACGCGGCCTCGGAAGAGCAATCATGGAAGCGATCATGGCATATGTCTCGCAGGAGCTACCCAATTCCGCATATGTCAGCCTGATAGCCGATGTTCCTGCGAACAAACTCTACGAGAAGTTTGGCTTCGTAGAAGCAGCCCCAAGGTCTTTGGGAATGGCATATCGCGTAAAACGCTAGATGCGCCAAATAGGTCTCATCCACGACCAAACCCTGTAGATGTCAGAGCTCTCACGACACCACGGAAAGCCTGCCACCCTCGCGAATCCGAAGAGCCGGCTGGTCGAAATCGTCATTGTTGATAATCGCATCCGCGGAAAGAGCAGGCGCAGCCAGGCCTTCATAGAGGGCAAAGGCGGGTCGGTATCGATCGGCGTAGAGCTGGTGGGTCGCCTCCGTTCCGCCCAGAAGTGCCGTGTCGCGCGCAATGCCACGCTGCTCCGAGACATGCTCCGAGGTTTCGACGAAGATGGCGAGGTCCCAGCCTTCCCGCAGCTCCGGCCGCTGAAGAAATGTGCCGTCGACGATGAGAATCGCGTCGTCAGGCGCGAATTGCGGATCCTGTTCGATCGGCGCGTCATTGTGCAGATCGAAGGCGGCCGTGCGATACCACTGATCGCCGCCCGGCCCGAGGGGCTTCAGAAGCAGCGCATTGATCGCGGGCAGATTGCGCGCATCATGATAATATCCTTCGGCGGAATGCCGGCCGCGCGCATAGCGCTCCACTTTCGGCCGATGGAAGCCATCGATCGAGGTGCGGATGATCTGTCTTCCGCTGGCCTTGAGGCACTCGGCCAATTCGTTCGCCAGCGTGGTCTTGCCCGAGGCCGTCCTGCCGTCGATCGCGACGCGAAGCGGCCGCCCCATTTCCTGTTTCATAATCATGGCGGCAAGGTCGCTCAAAAGAGCCGCTCTATTCGGGGAGGTCATGTCAACAATCCTATCCAGTAAAACTACGTGATAAAAAATACCGGCCGAGCTTTAGCCACGCCGTCTGGCGACGACCGTGAGCAGCGCCCGGAAAAGCTCAGGCGTCCATTATTCGTCTACTCATCATCGTCATCGATCACGCCGGTCAGCCGCATCCCGTCGATCCAGGTGGAACCGTCCTCGCGGATCACGCGGCGAGGCTTCGCTCCGCAGCGCTCACGAACGGCCTGTGCCAGAACCTCGGAATGGGTGACGATCCAGATCTGACTCGTCTTCGCCGCCTGCGCGATCATATCCGCGAGCGGTCGAAGCATATCAGGATGCAGGCTGGCCTCCGGCTCGTTGAGCGCGATCAGCGGCGGCAGCCGATAGGACATCAAGGCCGCAGCGAGACCGAGGAAGCGGATCTGACCATCGGACAATTCGCGCGGCTGGAAAACGCGATTGGGAAATTCCGGCAGCGTAAGACCGAAATCCGCCGTTTCCTGCGGCTCTGGAACGACGAGCCGCGCGCCACCGAGCGCCGCAGCGAGAACCCGATCCAGCTCGACGGTATCTTCCCGCGTGTGCACGAGTGTGGCGAAAACGGCGGCGATGTTCGCACCGTCCTCGTCCAGCATCGGCGCCGTGACCGCAAGGCAGGGAGCACGCAGCGGCGAGCCGCGATCAGTACGGAAGCCGTGATAGAACCGCCATGTATCGACTGCGCGCCGGAAGGTGCCGATCTCGGGAAAATATCCGGCGTCGCCAAGCAGCGCGATTGCCGTTTCAGAGGTCAGGGCCTGCTCGCGGTGCTGCTCCATGCGGCCGGTCTCTCCGCGCACCGAAATACCTGGGCCGTCACGCTTCATCATCGTCACCGGCCTACGGCCGGTCTCGACCGAAAGCTCCTCGGTCTTGATCTGCGGTTCCAGCGGAAATCCGGCGGCGGCACAGGGCGGCCGCAGGCCTGCCTCGATCGAATAGCGAAAGGTCGCAGCCCGCTCCATGTCGAGCAGCTCGACGTCGAAGCGTATACGGGCGGACTCGTGGCTGCGCCGCTTGCCCGACCACATGGCCGAGAACATACCGCCTTCGCTGGAAATCTCGTGCGCCAGCCGCCCGCGAACCGCCGCCTGCACCAGCTGCAGCGACCGGTAGAGATTGGACTTGCCGACGCCATTCTCGCCGATGAACAAATTGACGTCGGACAGATCCATGCGGATCGAGCGCAGGGACCGATAATTCTGGGCAAACATGGATCTAAGTTGCATGCATACCGTCTCTTTGTCTTACGCAATTTCGGACGCAACACCGCTGCGCACTTTGTGGGAATTGCCCTAACCGATTCCCGGTTTAGAGAGAACGGGTGATCAGGGCTTCATCCTGTACCGGAGCGACGAGCGGCGAAAAAGTAGCGTTCCCGTCGGCCGCGAGATCGAACACCGTATGCCTCTCCAGCGCCTTGGTGACATCGTTGACGTCGCCGTCCAGATGCTCGACGGGAATGAGGTTCCCGACAAGAAAATCGAATCGGTCTCCGCGCTTGTTCAGCAGCTCGTGGAAGACGGTCATGTCGCGCAGCTCGGTCGACCATTTGGCAAACCAGTAGAACAGGCCGGAATTGCGCGCCGTCAGATGTACGGGCAGGATCGGCAGATTGTATTTGCGCGCCAGCCCCACGGCCGACGTCTTCCAGGGGCGCTCGTTCAACTTGCCGTTCGCCCAATAGGCGATGCGGCCGGACGGAAACAGGACCGTGACCTTGCCATCGGCAACAGCGCGATTGGTAAGCTGCAACGTCTCACGCGTCTTCGGCTTGCTTTTATGCTCCTCCCGCCATTCGACCGGGATGATCATCTCTGCAAAGCGCGGATTGACGCGCACCGCATCGCGATTGGCAAATACCATCATGTCCGGCCGGCGCGATTTCAGGAGATCGAAGACGGCGACGCCATCGGCAATGCCTGTCGGATGGTTGCTCACGAGAATGAAACCGCCGGATGCGGGAATGCGATCGGCATGGATCACACCGATGTCGAGCCGCAAAAGATCGCTCATATATTCAAAGCACTGAAAGCCGGAAAGCTTGGCGACATCATCGGCGAATTCGATCGCCTTGTTGTAGCGCAGCAGCGTATAGAGAAACGGGCGCATGAGCGGCCAGAGCGGGTTACGCACGATCTTCTGGCCACGCTCGGCAATCAATGTATCGACGATATGGCCGGGCTGGCCCTGGGATACCAAGGCGATCGTCTCTGCGAGCTGTCCCAATGCAGTTATCGAGCCGCGACGCGCCATGAAGTGTCCTGAATAGTTGGGATATATTTTATCGCAATCGAATATGATCGAAGCATGACAAGCGCCTCGCACATAGCCGCTGAACCGTTGGGGGCTGGGGAGCGGATACATGCCGTCATTTTAAAGTGCCGTTGCTCCCGCAGCGTATGAAAAATGCAAGCGGGTCAACGGGAAAGTTAGTGATTCCATAACCTTCCCTCTCTCAAAGTGGCAGAAGGAATCCGAATTTCAAGGGGTTTTCCACTGAACGAATTGTTGATCATCGCCGACTCAGGGTTGATGGCCGAGCGCAGCCGCTGGCTCGACGCGCTCGGACAGGAACGCCGGCTCGCCGCGCACACGCTGAACGCCTATGAGCGCGACACGCGGCAGTTCCTGACGTTCCTTACCGGCCATCTCGGCGGCCCGGCAACGATCGCGGATATTCACGCTTTGCGTCCTGCCGACTTTCGCGCCTTTCTCGCCTCCCGTCGCAAGGATGGCGCCGGTGCGCGTTCACTCGGTCGCAACCTCGCCGGCCTTCGTTCACTCTTGCGTTATCTCGAAAAGAAAGGGCTGGTGAATGCCGCCGGCGCTGCCGCCGTGCGCTCGCCGAAGCAGCCGAAATCGCTTCCCAAGCCGCTCTCCGACACCCAGGCGATTACCGTGGTCAGCGACGAAGCGCAGCTGCACGAGGAGCCATGGATCGCCGCACGTGACGCCGCCGTTCTGACCCTGCTTTACGGCTGCGGTCTGCGCATTTCCGAAGCGCTTGATCTGAAGCCGCAGGATTTTTCACCGGGTGCTACCTCATTGCGCATTACCGGCAAGGGCAACAAGACGCGGCTGGTGCCGCTGCTTGCCATCGTCATCGAAGCGGTCGACCACTATCGCAAGATCTGCCCTTACCATCTCGATGCCGACGGCCCGCTTTTTCGTGGCGCGCGCGGCGGCAAGCTGCAACCGGGTATCATTCAGCACGGAATGCAGAAACTGCGCAGCGCGTTCGGCTTGCCGGATACCGCCACGCCGCATGCACTTCGCCATTCCTTCGCCACCCATCTGCTTGCCGGCGGCGGCGACCTTCGCACCATTCAGGAGCTGCTCGGCCATGCCAACCTGTCGACGACCCAGGTCTACACCGGCGTCGATTCCTCACGGCTCCTTGAGGTCTACGACCGCGCCCATCCCCGCGCATAAGGAAAGATTAACCTCTCGCGTTAAGAGAATCTCCGTCTGGCGCGGGTAAAGCAGAACCCAGTCTCGGCATGCCTCTCGAAAGCCGCTTTCCAGCGCTAGGGATCATGCCCCCTGCGAACGGAAGATTTTGATGATTTCTGCCCTCGGCTCCAAGGCGATGCGGTCGATAAAGCCGACGATCGGCGACATCCTGCTATGGCTTGCCACAGCCTTTCCATTCGTGCTGGCAATCCTGTTGGTAGCGACCCTGCTGACGCTAAAGCCCGCTCATGCCGAGCAAGCCGTATCGGACAAGTGTGGCGGCAAGGATCTGATGGCCGAATTGCAGAAGACCGATCCAGCGAAATATGCCTCCATCATCGCAGCCGGCGACAAGGTGGAAAACGGCAAGGGCATCTTCTGGAAGATCGAGAAGCCCGGCCTGAAACCCTCCTGGCTGCTTGGCACGATGCATGTTTCCGATACGCGCGTGCTCGCCATGCCGAAGGGAGCGACGGAAGCCGTAGCCTCTGCCGACACGATCGTCGTCGAATCCGACGAAATTCTCGACGACAAGAAGGCGGCGGCGGTACTCTTCGCCAATCCGTCGCTCACCATGATTACTGACGGCTCAACCATCAGCGAGCATTTGTCGGCGGAAGACAATGCGCGTCTTGAGGCGGGGCTCAAGGAGCGCGGGATTGCTCTTGCAGCCGTCTCCCGCATGCAGCCCTGGCTGATCGCAAGCTCCTTCGAAATGACCGGCTGCGAAGTCCGCCGCAAGACCGCCGGCGCGAAATTCCTTGATCAGAAGCTGGCAAGCGATGCCGCAGCCGAGGGCAAGCAGGTCAAAGGTCTCGAAACCCTGGCCGAACAGGCCAAGGCGATGAGCGATCTGCCAATCGCGCTGCATCTGAAATCGCTGATCCAGACGCTCGAACTCGGCGACAAGATCAACGACGTCAACGAAACGATGACCGATCTCTATCTCGCCGGCAACATCGGCGCGATGGTGCCGATGTTGAAGGTCATTGAGCCGGATCAGAAAATCACGGACGACGATACCGCCGCCTTCGAGCAGCGCATCATCCTTGACCGAAACAAGGTGATGGCCGAACGATCTGCGCCGATCCTCGACAAGGGCAATGCCTTCATAGCGATCGGCGCGCTGCATCTGGTCGGTGACCAGGGGCTGGTCGCGCTCTTGCGCAAGCAGGGCTTTACGGTGACGCCGGTAAACTAGCGCTTTCGGGGACAGGTGCGCGCGGCTTGCTATCCGAAACGTGCAATGAAGCAGGACGACGGAGTGTTTCCGTTACCTCGTTCAGAACGAAGTGTTCTGGAATTGCCGGGCGCGTATCCGTGACTGGCGCTTGAGTTACGCGAGCCTGTTGGCCATACTGGCTCAATAGTGTTCCGAACGATCTCCGGATTCTTATGAGAAACTATTTCCCTGTTGGCTTGGCGGGCTGCGTCAAAAACATTGTGTCCCGTATTGCTGCCCCGTTCCTGTTGGTTGCCTTCTTTTCCGCGTCGATCATTTCGTCGGCGCTTGCGGACAACTCCAGGGCGTGCCCCGGCAAGGATATTCTTTTGCAGTTGCGCAAGACCGACCCTTCCCGTTACGGGGCAATGATCGACGCCGCATCGAGGGTCGACAACGGCTACAGCATTTTCTGGAAGATAGAGAAGGCAGGGATAGAGCCTTCCTGGCTTTTCGGCACCATGCACTCCAACGACGAACGCGTCCTGAAACTATCGACAGAATTCGATGACGTCTTCGACCACATCGACACCTTGGTCCTGGAGTTGAAGGAAATCTCGGAGCCCAACACGATTGCGATGGAGCTTCTCAAGCATCCTGAGCTGACCATGTTGCCGCCCGGCAAGAGCCTGGATCATATTCTTCCGGCGGAAGACACCGCGCAAATCGCGGCGGGACTTGCGAAGAAGGGCGTGCCGATCGCAACCGTTCTGCGCATGCGCCCATGGTTCATCTACATATCGCTCCTGATGTGCGCCGCCGGGCAAGGTCCCAACGACAAATACGTGCTGGACAGGCAATTGGCCGTTCAAGCGGCAAAAAATGGTGTGGATGTCGAAGGCCTCGAAACGCCGCTTGAGCAATTTCAGGCCATGGCGGACCTTTCCGATGAAGTGACAATGAAAGGGCTTCTGGAGAGCTTCCAGTCGCCCTACGATATAAACGACCTTACGGAAACCATACTCAGCCTCTACCTGACTGGAAATAGCGGTCTGATGAACGCTCTTGTCGAAGGTCTGTCCACCGACAGGGCCACCGACGCGGCAATCGTGAAACGCATAGTTACCGACCGCAACGAGGTGATGGCAAAGCGTATCGTGCCTTACCTCGAAAAGGGGAATGTGATGATGGCGGTCGGCGCACTCCACCTTCCGGGCGATCATGGCGTAGTTGCGCTGCTGCGCAAGCAGGGCTTTACATTGACGCCGGTAAACTGACGGAATTCATGCGCTTGCCGAAATCGGCCAGCATCTTCGAAACGATCAGCCGGTGAAATGGCGTAATCAGCGCGATGTAGATTCGCCCGAGCAATATCTTTCGCCTCACCAGCGTTGTCGTATCGACCAGCCGGCGCCCCTGACCATCATCCCGCACGCCGATGACGACGCGAAAATTGAGATGACGATCGTCAAAGCCCAGAACGACCTGATCGTCCGATTGGCTGACGATCGGGAAAAAGCCGATCGTTCCCTTATTGGCCTCCAGATTGCTGCCGGTGGATTTCAATCCGAACAGGCTCGTCACCGAATTGCGTAGCGACATCAGCAATCGCACCCAGGGCGGAAAGCGGCCAAGCATCGCACGCGCCGCAACTATTGCCGTAAGATCGGATTTCGGCACCTGTAGCTCGTAACAATCCGCCCAATCCGCGTCCGGCAACGCGGGATGCGGCATATGCGGCTTCACCATCAAGGGTCTTGCAGACATCATTTCACCTGTCTTTTCGATGTCTGCAGATTATCATATCGGGCAAAGCAACCGCAGCGATAAAGCCGGCTGCGGCAATTTACCCGAGGTAAGACCTGTCTCTTATACACATCTCCGAGCCCACGCTGTCTCTTATACACATCTAAAAGGGGGGGGGGGGGGGGGGGGGGGGGGGGGGGGGGGGGGGGGGGGGGGGGGGG
>NZ_JAELTU010000328.1 GCF_016429015.1 Rhizobium sp. ASV20 | reverse complement strand
GAACCTGGACGATGCGATTTCCACCCTGGCACAGGCGAATGCCGACGTGGCTTCCGCAAAAGCAGCCCTTGAAACGGCACGCATCAATCTCGACTACACCAAGATGCGCGCGCCGATCGGCGGTCGCGTCGACGCCTCCACCGTCACCGTCGGAGCTCTCGTGACCGCCGCCCAGACGACGGCGCTGACCACGATCCGCAAGCTTGATCCGATCAATGTCGATGTCACGCAGTCGAGCACCAATCTGCTCGAGTTCCGTCGCGCGGTTGCCGAAGGCCGGCTGAAAACCAGCGGCGATAACGTCTCGGTGCATCTGACGCTCGAAGACGGCAGCCAGTACAAGGAAACCGGCATGCTCGAATTTGCCGAATCCTCGGTTGCCGAAACAGTCGGTACGATCACCGTGCGCGCCACCTTCCCCAATCCCGATCGCATCCTGCTGCCGGGCATGTACGTGCGCGCCACCATTCAGGAAGGCATCGCGGAAAACAGCTTCCTCGTGCCCCAGCGTGCGGTTTTCCGCAACACCAAGGGTGAGCCGACGGCGATGTTCGTGACCGCGGAAAACAAGGTCCAACAGCGCGTCATCAAGGTTCAGCGCAGCATCGGCAACAGCTGGCTCGTCAACCAAGGCATCAAGGATGGCGACCGCGTCATCGTCGAAGGCAGCCAGCGTGTCCGCGACGGCCAGGAAGTCACGGTCTCTCCGGTCACCATCGACGACGCCACCGGCGAAGTGAAGCAGGCAGCTGCCGAGGAAACCAAATCCACGGAGCACGCCGAATTGGAAAAGACCGATATCAAGGCCGCCTCCGGCGCCCAGAAGTGAGATTAGACGATGTCTCGTTTTTTCATCGACCGGCCGATCTTTGCCTGGGTCATCGCCATCGTCATCATGCTGGCAGGTGCGCTGTCCATTTTGACGCTGTCGATCTCGCAGTATCCTCAGATCGCGCCGACCACGGTCAGCATCAGCGCCACCTACCCCGGCGCTGACGCCGCAACCGTCGAAAACTCGGTGACCAAGGTCATCGAGCAGGGCATGACCGGTATCGACAACCTCGATTACATGACGTCGACCTCGACCTCGACGGGTCAGGCTTCGATTTCGGTAACCTTCACCAACAAAGCCGACCCCGACGTCGCGCAGATGCAGGTGCAGAACAAGCTGCAGCTCGTCACCGCGCAGCTGCCGCAGACCGTGCAGTCGACGGGTATCGTCGTTTCAAAGTCGACGTCGAACTTCCTCATGGTCGTCGGCTTCGTCTCCACCGACAACAAGCTGAACTCGAACGACCTTGCCGACTATGTGTCCAGCACGCTCAACGATACGCTGAAGCGCATCGACGGCGTCGGCAACACCCAGATCTTCGGTGCGGGCTATGCCATGCGCATCTGGGTGAACCCGGACAAGCTGGCCAAATACCAGTTGATGGTGAGCGACGTCACCGCCGCGATCCAGGCGCAGAACTCGCAGGTTTCGGCCGGCCAGCTCGGCGCTCTGCCGCAGCGCAAGGGCCAGCAGCTCAACGCAACGGTAACGGCCAAGAGCCGCCTGCAGACGCCGGAGCAGTTCGAAAACATCATCCTGAAGAGCCAGCCTGATGGCTCGCTCGTGCGCATGAACGATGTCGCAACCGTCGAGCTCGGCGCCTCGTCCTACACGACGTCGACCACCTACAACGGCCATCCGTCCGCCGGCCTCGCCGTCATGCTTGCCTCAGGCGCCAACGCCATCAGCACGGCCGAGGCAGTCAGATCGACCATTACGAACCTGAGCCAGACCCTGCCGCCGAACGTCGAGATCGTCTATCCCTACGATACGACGCCCTTCGTGAAGCTGTCGATCGAGGATGTGGTCAAGACGCTGTTCGAAGCGATCGTGCTCGTCTTCATCGTCATGTTCGTCTTCCTGCAGAACATCCGTGCGACCCTGATCCCGACGCTTGCTGTCCCGGTCGTGTTGCTCGGCACCTTCGGCGTGCTTTCGCTCTTCGGATACTCGATAAATACATTGACGATGTTCGGCATGGTGCTAGCCATCGGCCTGCTCGTGGACGACGCCATCGTCGTGGTCGAAAACGTCGAGCGCGTGATGGAGGAAGAGGGATTGTCGCCGCGGGAGGCGACGATCAAATCGATGCAGGAAATCACCGGCGCGCTGATCGGCATCGCCACTGTCCTGTCGGCGGTGTTCATCCCGATGGCCTTCTTCTCCGGCTCGGTCGGCATCATCTATCGCCAGTTCTCCGTGACGATCGTCTCGGCGATGGTGCTGTCCGTGATCGTCGCCTTGATCCTGACGCCCGCGCTTTGCGCCACGCTTCTGAAGAAGCCCAAGCATGGCGCGAAGGAAAGAGGCGTCTTCGGCTGGTTCAACCGCAACTTCGAGCGGGGGACGCGAGGCTATCAGCGTACCGTTCACGGCATGATCCGCCTCAGCATCGTCTTCCTGCTGGTCTTCGTGCTGATCGGTGGCGCCGTCGCGTTTCTGTTCAACCGCCTGCCCAGCTCATTCCTGCCGGATGAAGATCAGGGTATCCTGCTGACCGCGATCCAGTTGCCGCCTGGCGCCACGGAATCGCGCACCTGGGCCGTGCTCGATCAGGTGAGGGACTACTACCTCAAGAATGAAAAGGACTATGTCGAAGGCGCATTCGCCGTGGCCGGCTTCGGCTTCAGCGGCCAGGGCCAGAACGTCGGCATCGTCTTCGTCAGATTGAAGGATTTCGATCAGCGTAAGGTACCGCAATCGAAGGCACAGGCCATTGCCGGTCGCGCCATGGGGGCTTTCTCCAAGATCAAGGACGGAAGCGTCTTTGCGCTGGCGCCCCCGGCAATCCCGGGCTTCGGCAGTTCGAGCGGCTTCGACTTCTTCATCAAGGATATCAACGGCGCGGGCCACGCGGCATTGATTGATGCCCGCAATCAGCTGCTGGGTGCTGCCGCCAAGAATCCGAAGCTCTTCGGCACCCGTCCGAACGGCCAGGAAGATACGCCGCAATATTCGGTCAATATCGATCAGGAAAAGGCGAGCGCGCTGAATATCACCCTGTCGAATATCGACTCGACGCTGTCGACCGCCTGGGGGGGCACCTACGTCAACGACTTCATCGACCGCGGCCGCGTCAAGCCCGTCTACGTGCAGGCTGACAAGGACTTCCGCATGCAGCCAGAGGATTTCGGCCGCTGGTATGTGCGCAACACCAGTGGCGACATGGTGCCGTTCTCGGCATTTGCGAGCGGCAACTGGACCTACGGTTCGCCGCGTCTCGAACGCTATAACGGCTCCTCGGCCGTCGAAATCCAGGGCGCAGCGGCTCCGGGCGTTTCATCGGGCGATGCCATGAACGAGATCGACAAGATCATGGCCAGCCTGCCGCCCGGCTTCAGCCATGAATGGACCAGCCTGTCGGCCCAGGAAAAGCTTTCCGGCAATCAGGCTAGCCAGCTCTATGCCATCTCGATCCTGGTCGTCTTCCTGGCGCTCGCCGCCCTCTACGAAAGCTGGTCGATCCC
>NZ_JAELTU010000327.1 GCF_016429015.1 Rhizobium sp. ASV20 | reverse complement strand
GGAATGTGCTGACCTATGGTGACGCAGGCATGCCGCCGGTGGTGCGCATGAAAAAAGGCGAGGCATTCGCGGCACGGCTGGTCAACGGCATAGACGATCCGACGACCATCCATTGGCATGGCATCCGCCTTCCCAACAATATGGATGGCGTGCCCTTCCTGACGCAGCCTTATGTCTATACCGGCGATCACTTCGACTATGCCTTCACGCCGCCCGATGCCGGCACCTTCTGGTATCACCCGCATTGCAACACGCTGGAGCAGATGGGTCACGGCATGACCGGCGTCATCGTCGTGGAAGACCCCAAAGACCCTTCATTCGATTCAGAAGTGGTGCTCAATCTGCGCGACTGGCGGCTTGGCAGCGACGGCCAGTTCATCGCGCAGTTCCGGCCGCGTGATGCAGCCAAGTCTGGCACATATGGCACGGTCCGAACCGCGAATTGGCAGCAGGAACCCCAATATGATGCTCCTTCCGGCGGTCTCGTGCGGCTGCGCATTGCGATCACCGACGTCACGCGCATCTTTTCGTTCCGCATGGATGGGGCCGCGGCGACTGTTATCGCCATCGACGGCAACCCCGTGCCGCAGCGTTTTCCGCTGGATCTCCTGCAGCTCGGCCCGGGACAGAGGCTGGAGCTGGCAGTGCGCATGCCCGATGCCGAAGGCTCGGTCGTCAAGATCGAGGATATCAAGGGCACCAATCCGAAGGTGCTGGCGACCCTGCGCGCTGTGGGTGCCTCGCTGAAGCGCGATGTTCGAGATCTGGCTCCGTTGGAGGCCAATCCAGTGCAGAAAGCGGACCTCGGTTCAGCCACTCATCTGCCGTTGATTCTCAGCGCCACGGCGGAGAATACGGCCGATAACAGCATTTGTGGCTCGCTCGGCTATAGTTTCTGGGCGATCAACAAGGTGCCGTGGCCCGGCGACACTCCCGATCCCACCGCTCCGCTTGCCGAACTGAAGCTTGGCAAGAGCTATGTCATCGACATGGAAAACGTCACGCCGCACAGCCACCCCATCCATCTTCATGGCATGAGCTTCACGGTTCTCTCTTCTTCGACGCGGCAGGTGCAGCCGTTCGTGTCCGACACCTATCTCATCCAGCCCGACGAAAAAGTGCAGCTTGCCTTCGTCGCCGACAATCCCGGCGACTGGCTGCTGCATTGCCATATCATCGAGCATCAGAAGACGGGCATGACCAGCTACGTTCGCGTGGCATAACGAAGAGCCGCAGGCAGCTCTTGAGGCCCATCACCCCTTCCAAGAGGCATAAACCCTCTGGTAATTTCAGCCAAAAGCGGCAAGCCGCAACGCTTTGTCCGCGAAAGTATTGACATATCCGGCTGAAAGGAGAAGGAAGTTAAAGAACTATTTTATCGATGAATGTGTTGAGATGATCGAAACTACCGCCCAATTGGAGGCGGCCTGCCAAGAGCTGGCCAAGTCGGATTTTATTACCATCGATACTGAATTCCTGCGGGAGACCACCTTCTGGCCGGAACTGTGTTTGATACAGATGGCGAGCCCCACCACCGAGGTTTTAGTCGACCCGCTGGCCAAGGGGCTCGACCTTGCGCCCTTTTTCGAGCTCATGGCCAATCCGGCCGTGCTGAAGGTTTTCCACGCCGCGCGCCAGGATATCGAAATCATTTTCCACCGCGGCAATCTCATTCCGCATCCGATCTTCGATACCCAGGTAGCAGCGATGGTGTGCGGTTTCGGCGATTCGGTCTCCTACGACCAGCTCGTCAGCCGCATCAAGAACGTCCACATCGACAAGTCCTCGCGCTTTACCGACTGGAGCCGCCGGCCCCTCTCGGAAAAGCAGCTGGACTATGCGCTCGCCGACGTGACCCATTTACGCGATGTCTACCTTTCGCTTGCTGAGCAACTGAAGCGCGAGGGACGCGCCTCCTGGCTCCAGGAAGAAATGGCGATCCTCGAAGCACGCGATACCTACGACCTGCATCCGGACGATGCTTGGCAGCGACTCAAGATGCGGCTGCGCAAGCCCCCGGAGCTGGCGGTCCTGAAATATGTGGCCGCCTGGCGCGAACGCGAGGCGCGCTCCCGCAACGTTCCGCGAGCCCGCGTGCTGAAGGACGATGCGATCTATGAGATCGCCCAGCAGCAACCGAAGGATAGCGAGGCGCTGGCGCGACTTCGCACCATCCCGAAGGGCTGGGAGCGTTCGGCTGCCGGTGCTGCGGTTCTCGAAGCCATCAATGCGGCGCTGGCGCTGCCGAAGTCCGAGATGCCGCATCCGCCGCGCCATCAGCAGGCGCCCGAGGGCACAGCAGCGGCGTCGGAACTGCTGAAAGTGCTGCTGAAGCTGATTGCCGAAAAGCATGGCGTCGCACCGAAGGTCATCGCCAACAGCGACGATCTCGACAAGATTGCCGCCGAAGGCGAGAAGGCCGATGTCGCAGCCCTCACCGGCTGGCGGCGCGACCTCTTCGGCGAAACGGCCCTGCAGTTGATACAAGGCCAGGTGGCATTGCGCTTCGTCGGAAAGCGGATCGAAACCGTCGCCCTATAATAGCGACATTCTCCTTCCACAGCGTCTCGCGATTGCGTATGATTCGCAGATCGAGACGCTGGCTGCCATCACGATTGCGCCGCAAATCTCGTGGAATGAACGTCTGATGTAATCGTTTTATTCGATGACGTTCCCGTTTGCTGGCGCAATCCCGCGTCGACGACAGGCGTCGCATCTCGGCGGAAGAGTGAATGGGCATCCTCCATTCGATACGCAATTGGATCCTGACGTCGCTGCTTGTCGCCTCGACCGGCGTCATCTATGGCAAGATCTTCTTCCATCAATCGCCGCTGTATATCGGTGCAGTCTTCGCCCTGTTCTGTGGGATGCCGTTGCTGGCCTTCGAACGTCGCATGATTCTGCCTCGGCTGAACGTGTGGATGCACCGCCTGCCGACGCCGGCCTTCATCCTTTCCGCTCTCATCGTAGATTTCGTGCTGATGAGCGTGGGCTATGCGATGGCAGGCAGCCTGCTGAAATTACTTGGTCTCGTGGAAGGTTCCTGGGAGGAGCTTACGCTCCTGAAGTTCGATGTCTATCTCTACGCCGTTCTGGTGACCGCCATCATCATCTTTATCGGCCGCGTGCGCGAGCTGCTTGGCCGTGACGTCTTCCTGAGCCTTTTGACAGGCCGATATCGCAATCCGGTGCAGGAGGAACGGGTTTTCCTGTTCATCGATCTCGTCGGCTCCACCGCCTTCGCGGAAGAGCATGGCGACCTCAAGACTCAAGAGTTTCTCGGCGCCGTATTTGCGGCGATGGCCGAACCCGTTCGTCGGCACAAGGGTGCGATCGACGATTATATCGGCGATGCTGCCATCATCACCTGGCCGCTTCGCCGCGGCATCAGGAATGCCAACTGCGTGCGCTGTGTTTTCAACATTCTCGACGATATCGAGGCAAATTCGGAAACCTGGCTGAAATCGTATGGCCGGGTGCCGCGTTTGCGCGCCGCCCTGCATGGAGGCAGTATTGTCACGGCCGAAATCGGTGTCGAACACCACAAGATC
>NZ_JAELTU010000326.1 GCF_016429015.1 Rhizobium sp. ASV20 | reverse complement strand
AGCTGGCACGCGCCGGCCTGCGCGAACCGAACAAGCCGATCGGCTGCTACGTCTTCTCCGGCCCTACCGGCGTCGGTAAGACCGAAGTCGCCAAGCAGTTGGCATCGTCGCTCGGCGTCGAACTGCTGCGCTTTGACATGTCGGAGTATATGGAGCGTCATACGGTTTCCCGTCTGCTCGGAGCACCTCCCGGCTATGTCGGTTTCGACCAGGGCGGTCTCCTGACCGATGGCGTCGACCAGCATCCGCACAGCGTGGTTCTGCTCGATGAAATCGAGAAGGCGCATCCGGATATCTTCAATATCCTGCTGCAGGTCATGGACCACGGCGCGCTGACCGATCACAACGGCAAGAAGATCGACTTCCGCAACGTCATCCTGATCATGACGACCAATGCGGGCGCTTCGGAAATGGCCAAGGCCGCCATCGGCTTCGGTTCGTCCAAGCGTACGGGCGAGGACGAAGAGGCTCTGAACCGGATGTTCACGCCGGAATTCCGCAACCGTCTGGATGCGGTCATTCCCTTCGCGCCGCTGCCGACGACTGTCATCCACAAGGTCGTGCAGAAGTTCATCATGCAGCTGGAAGCGCAGCTTTCCGAACGCAACGTGACCTTCGACCTGCACGAAGACGCCATCGCCTGGCTGTCCGAGAAGGGTTACGACGACAAGATGGGCGCCCGTCCGCTGGCGCGCGTCATCCAGGAGAACATCAAGAAGCCGCTGGCCAACGAGATCCTCTTCGGCAAGCTGAAGAAGGGTGGCGTTGTCAACGTTACGGTCGGCAAGAAGGAAGATGGTTCGACCGGCATCGTGCTCGACGCGACCGCCGATACTGCGCCTATCCGGCCGAAGCCGGAAGCGGAAGTTGGCGAACCGCATGTCGAGGTGGACGAGGATGATGGCGATACCGCCGTCAAAACCAGAAGCCGCGTCAACAAAGCCGGCGCAGCCGCCGATGCCCGCCGTTCGGCAAAAGCCGCTGCTGAAGGCACCGAACCGCAGGAAAAATCGCCTCGCAAGGGCGGTGGTGCTGTGCCGAAGGTTCCGCGCAAGTAACTGACGGAACCGACATGAAAAGAACGAAAGGCTGCATTGGAAACAATGCAGCCTTTTCATTTTGTTACAAAGTATTCCTGATGCAAAGCATCAGAAAAAGCAGCCTATATCAACCGCCGAGGGCTTCGATGATCTTCTTGGCGTTTTCGGCTAGAACCGCACCATCCTCCATCTTGCCGGAATGCGGCTTCAACGCCACGCCTTCATGGCGCGGAATGACGTGGAAATGGAGGTGAAAGACGGTTTGGCCGGCGGAAGGCTCGTTGAACTGGGCGATATAGACACCATCGGCGTCAAACGCTTCCTGAACGGCGACGGCAACCTTTTGGACGACGGCAATTGCAAGCTGAAGTGCTGCCGGATCGGCGTCGAGAATATTGCGGGAAGGCGACTTCGGCAGAACGAGCGTATGGCCGGGCGACTGCGGCATTACATCCATGAAGGCGACGGTGTGCTCATCTTCATAAACGCGATGAGAGGGAATCTCGCCCTTCAGGATTTTTGCAAAAATATTGTTGCTGTCGTAGGCCGGGCTGGTCATCCAGGGTCTCCTCGTCTGCAGTTGTGGTTGTGCCGAATGGTTAGATATCCTGCCGCTCACCCTTGCGGAAGGGGCTGTGTTCGGTGAGGATTTCGCTCATCTCCTCCACCTGTTCCCGTTCATGCTTCAGATAGTCGGCAACGGCGCGTCTTAGACCTTGATGGCCGATATAATGCGCGGAATGGGTGAGCACGGGAAGGTAGCCGCGTGCGAGCTTGTGCTCGCCCTGTGCGCCGGCTTCGACCCGCTTCAGTCCCTTGCTCAGCGCGAAATCGATCGCCTGGTGATAGCAGACCTCGAAATGCAGGAAGGGGTGATCCTCGATGCAACCCCAGTGCCGCCCAAACAGCGTTTCATCGCCGATGAAATTGATGGCCCCGGCGATATAGCGGCCCTCGCGTTTCGCCATCACGAGCAGGACATCATCGGCCATGCGCTCGCCGATCAGCGAATAGAACTTTCGGGTCAGATAAGGTCTGCCCCATTTGCGACTGCCGGTATCCATGTAGAAGGCAAAAAATTGGTCCCAGATGTTTTCGGTAAGGTCGCTGCCGGTCAGCCAGTCAACGGTAATGCCGCCTTCGAGCGCGGCGCGCCGTTCTTTCTTCAGCGCCTTGCGTTTACGGGAAGCGAGGGTTTCGAGGAAAGCATCGTGATCCGCGTAGCCTTCGTTGATGAAGTGAAATTGCTGGTCCGTGCGATGCAGATAGCCATCGCCCTCGAAGACCGACGCTTCGTCTTCGGGCAGGAAGGTGATGTGAGCAGAGGAAACGCCAAGCTGTCGCGTGACCTCCTTGAGGCTTTCGGCAAGCGCAGGCTGGATTGCCTCGCGGTCCTGCCCCTCGGCGACGAGCAATCTTGGACCAGTGGCGGGCGTGAACGGTATCGAGCATTGCAGCTTCGGATAGTAGCGACCGCCGGCACGCTCGAAGGCGTCGGCCCAACCATGATCGAAGACATATTCGCCCTGGCTGTGGCTTTTCAGATAGCCGACGACGGCGCCGATCAGTTCGCCGCGGTCTGTTTCCAGCAGCAGGTGATTGCCGAGCCAGCCTGACTTGTCAGTCGCCGAGCCGGACTCCTCGAGCGCCGAGAGGAAGGCGTGCGAGATGAAGGGATTATATGGCAGCTGGCTGCCTTTCCGGGATGCCCCGGCAAGCCTGGACCAGCTTTCCGGAGCGATGTTCTTGAAGGATCGTTCGACTCGAATGGATAATTCGTCTGTCATCAAACTCTTGGCGCTAACGAGGAGGGATGGGCTCTTGCCGCTGCACCATGCACCCGATGGAACGGGCTTCGGGCGCAGCGGCAAACTGGTTTGCGCAGAACCTCTCCTTCGATCGAACTAGATTTACGAGGTAGCGCGCGGATCAAAACCTTCGAAGGTCATCTGGTCTGCATTGGCGAATGTGTGCTTGCGGGCCGCTTCGTCGCGCACGGTCCAGGTGATGACCGGAATGCCGCGCTGGCGCTGCGCCGTGATGAAGGGGTTGGGCAGATGGCCAAAGAAGTACGAGATGAAGTCTAGCCCAAGCTGCATGGCTTCGTCATGCTGAAAAAATGTCTCAGGCTTGTTTCCTTCGGCGGTGAGGCCGACCGGATAGGGTGATTCCAGAACCTTGAGGTCCTTGAGCAGCCATTGATCGAAACTCATAAGGGCCACATGTCCCTTGTAGCCTTCCAGCACTTCGAGCACGGCTTCAGCAAAGCCTTCGTCGTCGCCTTCGCGACCTTTCAGTTCCAGAACCAGCGGCACCTTGCCGTCGCACAGCTGCAAAAGCTGCTTCAGCGTCGGGATTTTGTCCTTGGTGCCGCCGATCGAGAGCAACCCGAGCTCGGCCGAGGTACGTTCACGCACTTCGCCCGGCAGATTGCAGACGCGCTGCAGATCATCGTCGTGGAAGACGACCGGAACGCCGTCAGAGGCGTAGTGCAGGTCGCACTCGATGGCGAAGCCCGCTTCAATGGCACGGCTGAAGGCC
>NZ_JAELTU010000325.1 GCF_016429015.1 Rhizobium sp. ASV20 | reverse complement strand
AAGCAGTACCGAGTGGCAGCAAACGACTTGCTGACCATCGAGAAGCTCGAAGTCACCGCCGGCGGCACCGTAGAATTCACCGAAGTCCTCGTTATCGGCGAAGGCGCCGACGCTGCGATTGGTGCTCCCTTCGTCAAGGGCGCTTCCGTCAAGGCCGAAGTGGTCGAGCACAACCGCGGCAAGAAGGTCATCGCCTTCAAGAAGCGCCGTCGTCAGAACTCGAAGCGTTCGCGCGGCCATCGCCAGCACCACACCGTTGTCCGCATCACGGACATCGTGGCTGCCAAGTAAGTAACGGGATCAAGGTTTAAAGGAGAACTCCAATGGCACACAAAAAAGCTGGCGGTTCCTCGCGCAACGGTCGCGATTCCGAATCCAAGCGCCTTGGCGTGAAGAAGTTCGGCGGCGAAGCCGTCATCGCAGGCAACATTATCGTGCGTCAGCGCGGCACGCAGTGGCACCCGGGTTCCAACGTTGGCCTCGGCAAGGATCACACGATTTTTGCGCTTACGGCAGGCAACGTGAACTACCGTACGAAGGCCAATGGCCGAGTGTACGTGTCTGTAATGCCGAAAGCGGAAGCAGCGGAATAAGCCGGTAGCGCTCTAAAACAGCCGGCGTCTCATCGACCCGGCTGAGCGCATCAGGTTCAGTCCAGAAAACAGGGGAGATGGGACGCCATCTCCCCTTTTTCTTTACCCTCAACCAAGGAGGACTGAACCATGCAAGGCGAATTGTTAAGGGAAGGCCAATCGAGGTCTCCCGAAGAGCGGCTGAGGCCGGACCGGTTAAGGACCGATTGCCCTGTCTTACTGTCGGAAAGGCTCGTTCTGCGCGCGCCCCACGAAGAAGACATTGACGCCCTTGCCCATCTCGCCAACAACGCCAATGTCGCTACTATGGTATCGCGTATGCCGCACCCGTATACGACCAATGATGCCGCCGATTTCGTGCGACGCACGAAGCTCGGCGAGATTGGCAAGTGCGTCTATGCGATTACGAAAGCTGACAACGGTGCCTTTCTAGGATGCTGCGGCGTCGAGCCGACGGCCGATCCGGACACTGTCGAGATCGGTTACTGGCTAGGCGAACCCTACTGGAACCAGGGCTACACGACGGAAGCTGCCCATGCGCTCGTCGACATGGTCTTCCGGACCCGCGAGAACGTCGCTCAGATCGATGCCCGCTGCAGGGTCATGAACGTCGCTTCGAGACGGGTCGTGCAGAAGTGCGGCTTCCAGTTCCAGGGGTCCGGTCTTGCCGCGTCGCTCGCGCTCGGCAGCACCGTTCCGGTCGAATGGTACAGGCTCGACCGCAAGACCTGGATATCCTTGCGTAGCTGGGGAGGCATGAGATGAACGCGCTCGCCCTCAACCGCCGCAATGACAGGATGCTGATGCCCGGCCCGACGCCGATCATCCAGACCGGACGGCTGACGCTGCGCCCGCACCGGCTGAGCGACGCCGACATGATAGCGGAATCGCTTTCCGATTTCGCTGTTACCCGCATGCTGGCGAGGGTGCCCGCACCCTATGACCGGCAGGATGCGCTGGATTGGCTGGTGGAGCACACCTCCAGCCTCGGCATCGATTGGGAACTGGCCATCACCGAACAGGATGATGCCCATATCGGTTGCGTCGGTATCGAACTCCGCCACGGCCGCTGGCATCTCGGCTACTGGCTGAACCGCTTCTACTGGCGGCACGGCATCATGAGCGAGGCGGTGAAGGCCGCGCTCGAACGCTTTGCCCGCCGCATGCCCGAAGTCGCCATTCATTCCGGCGTCTTCGCCGACAATCCGGCATCGCTCAAGCTGCAGCAGAAGCTCGGCTTTGAGATCACCGGTTGCTCGGAGATCTACAGCTTTGCCCGCAACACCATGGTTCCGCACATCGAAACCGTGTTGAGGCCTGGCGCGCTGCGGCTCTCGCAGGCGGCATGACATATTGAAACCTGCTATCGCCGGCCTCGCCGGCGATAGCACAGCATCAATCGCGCTGTTCTTCATCTTCTGGCACGAAGACCGCACGATATTCTTTGACCTAAGCCCGAAGCGCCTATATCGAAGGCGACATGACGGGTAAACAGCCGGCCGATGCGCATTCGCGGATGCACAAAGGGCGGCGGAAATCGATAAAGAGCGCATAGGCTTTTCCGACTCCCATTCGATCCGAAGGGATATGCGCCGACACCGGGTGACGGACGTAAGATGAAATTTCTCGATGAAGCAAAAGTCTATATTCGCTCAGGCGATGGCGGCGCAGGCAGCGTCTCCTTCCGGCGCGAGAAATTCATCGAATTCGGCGGCCCGGACGGCGGCGATGGCGGCCGCGGCGGCGATGTCTGGGTCGAGGCCGTCAACGGCCTCAATACGCTGATCGACTTTCGCTACCAGCAGCATTTCAAGGCCACGATCGGCATGCACGGCATGGGCAAGAACCGCGCCGGTGCCAAAGGTGCCGACGTAACGCTGAAGGTTCCAGTCGGCACGCAGATCTTCGAGGAAGACGGCGAAACCCTGATCTGCGATATCACGCAGGAAGGCCAGCGCTTTCGCCTGGCGCCGGGCGGCAATGGCGGCTTCGGCAACGCCTATTTCAAATCCTCGGTCAACCAGGCTCCGGACTGGGCCAATCCCGGTCTGCCGGGCGAGGAAAAGACTCTCTGGCTACGGCTGAAGCTGATCGCAGATGCAGGTCTCGTCGGCCTGCCGAATGCCGGAAAGTCGACTTTCCTTGCCGCTGTCAGCCGCGCGCGGCCGAAGATCGCCAACTATCCGTTCACAACACTGCACCCCAATCTCGGCGTCGCCACCATCGACGGTCAGGAATTCGTACTTGCGGACATTCCCGGTCTGATCGAGGGCGCGCATGAAGGCGTCGGCATCGGCGACCGCTTCCTCGGCCATGTCGAGCGCACCCGCGTGCTGCTGCATCTGGTCTCCGCCCAGGAAGAGAAGGTCGGCAAGGCTTATAAGACCGTGAAGCACGAGCTTGAGGCTTACGGCAACGACATCCCCGACAAACCGGAAATCGTCGCGCTATCGCAGATCGACGTGGTCGACGAGGAAACGCTGAAGAAGAAGACGCGCGAGCTGGCCCGCGCCTGCGGCCGGACGCCCTTCCAGATTTCCGCCATCACGGGGCGCGGCATGACCGAAGTGCTGCGCGCGCTGCGCGACGTCATCGTCGAAGCCAATTCAGGTGAGGCGGACAAGCCGGCCAAGGCACCCAAGGTACGGCACCGTGACATGCTGCTCTCCGGCGACACCGGTGAGGATGAAGACGAGGACCAGCAGGGATGACTGCCCGCAAGCCGCTCGACCGTTACCGCCGCATCGTCATCAAGATCGGCTCTGCTCTCCTGGTCGATCGCAAGACCGGCTTGAAGAAATCCTGGCTCGACGGCATGTGCGCCGATATCGCCGCGTTGAAGGCCAAAGGCATCGATGTGCTGGTCGTTTCCTCGGGCGCCATCGCGCTCGGCCGCTCTGTTCTCGACTTGCCCTCCGGCGCACTGAAGCTGGAGGAAAGCCAGGCCGCCGCGGCTGTGGGCCAGATTTCGCTTGCCCGCGCCTGGTC
>NZ_JAELTU010000324.1 GCF_016429015.1 Rhizobium sp. ASV20 | reverse complement strand
CGCAACCAGACTGCTGTCCATTGGGTTGCGTTGGCCCCACAGCCGAGCACGTCTCTGACCTGAAGTTTTGGCTGTCGTTCGGCAATAGGCAGCCTGCTATTTGCGTATCAGCAACAGCGGCTCGCCCTCTTCCTCGTCGGATTTCTGGAATGTTCCGTCCGGCTTCATGTCGAAGGAGAGCGAAGAGCCGTCACTGCCCAGCATGACCAGTCCGAAACCTTCCGCAGCCCAAAGCGAGAGCTTGAGATCGCCGACTTCGCTTGCGCAGTCTCCGGTCGGTGACATCTTTGCTGTCCCGTCCGGATCCTTGTCTGTCGTCAGGGTGACATCGCAGACCGCTTTGCCGTCCGGACGCTGTATGCGCCACGCTCCGGCGAGGCTTGCCACAGTCGGCACATGATCGACGTCTCCCAAGGCTGGCAGTAGCCAGGTCGGGTCGCCGCTCTCGCTCTCCCATGGAGAGCCTTCTTCCTGTTGAAACCGAAGGAGCATCTGGCCTGCGCCATCCATGACGGCAAGTGAGCCATCATCGGCGAAGTTCCATGCGCTGGCTTTGGCAAGAGCGGGCAGAGGTGTGGCACAGGCGTCGGCCCCGGTGACGCCATAGCCGCCGGTGACCTTGTTGGTATCAAAGGTCAGCCGGCATCCCTTGGCACCGCTTTCAGGTGCCAACAGCCATGCGCCGGCCTGAGCTTTGATAAGTTCGTCATCGGCAGCGCGTGCCGGTTGACCCATAGCGAGAGCAAGAGCGACGGAAGCCGCCGCTAGACCAAGAACACGGATCAAAGCAAATTCCCCCAACTGATCGCGGCAGCTTCGGCGCCGCTAGATTTTCAGATAGGATCGCGCCGCATAAAGCGCGATCGCAGCTGCGTTCGAGACATTGAGTGATTTGATGGCGCCCGGCATATCGAGTCGTGCCAGCGCGTTGACCGTTTCACGCGTTTTCTGACGAAGCCCCTTGCCCTCGGAGCCGAGCACAAGCGCGAGCTTGTCGCCGCTGAACGTCCCTTCGAGCGGTGCCGGACCTTCCGAATCAAGACCGATCGTCGTGAAGCCGAGCCGATGCAGCTCGCCGAGCGCATCGGCAAGGTTGGTGATCTGTATATAAGGTATCAGCTCGAGCGCACCGGAGGCGGATTTCGCCAATACACCTGATTCGGTCGGACTATGGCGCTGGGTAGTGATGACGGCGCCGGCATCGAAGGCCACGGCCGAACGCATGATTGCGCCGACATTGTGGGGATCAGTCACTTGATCGAGAACGAGCAGCAACGGACTGCCCTTTAGCGCCTCGAGGCGGCGAACGGGCAGGGGACGCGTCTCCAGCATCACGCCCTGGTGGATCGCTTCAGGCCCCAAAACCTTGTCGATATCCTGAGGCGAGACGATCTCGACAGGAATACCGAGCGAATCGGCCGGGCCGACTTCCAGCCGCACCAGCGCATTCTGTGTCGTCGACAGCTTGATATTCTTGCGCTCGGGATTGTTAAGAGCGGCGCGAACCGTGTGCAGGCCATAAAGGAAGACCTGGTCCGGCGCGAGCGCCGGCGGCTTCCAATCGTCTGCGCTGGTCCGCTTGCGCTTCTGCGGTGCCGGCGTCGGAATTTCACCGCGCTCGCGTTTTGCGTCGCGATGGGCGCGACGCAGGGTGGCATAGTGCGTGTCCTTGGCGGACTTGTCACCGGCGGTGTTGTCTGGGCCGGAGTGGCCGGATGTTTTATCTTTGCTCATGCGGCTTTATAACCAGCGCCTTCCTGGGCGCATAGTCCTCTTTCGGCAGCGGACTTTTCCCACAGGATGAAATTTTTTCGTCATTTTTGCGAATTCCTTGTGTTGACAGAAGGAAATCGTCCGGTCATATACGCGGCGCAGACGACGGCGGCGACGCCAACATCTAGCAAGCTTGGTCGTAAGATCCAGTCGGAATACTGGAGGGATGCCCGAGTGGTTAAAGGGGACGGACTGTAAATCCGTTGGCTCAGCCTACGTTGGTTCAAATCCAACTCCCTCCACCATTCCGTGCCGGATCTTGACCACCCGCGGGTATAGCTCAATGGTAGAGCAGCAGCCTTCCAAGCTGAATACGCGGGTTCGATTCCCGCTACCCGCTCCAGAATCTCCCTATAGAACTGACACTATATTAAACCGTCGCGTTCCGGTCCTGCTGGCTTTCGTTCTCCTTTCGCCCATTGGCTTTTGCTCGTGGAGGCATCAATCTGCTCCAGCGGCGTTTGGATCAGCTGACCTGCCGTGCGACGTCAGCAGATGGAGGGAAGATATGTCGCCGATTTCTTCGTCGATCATTAAAGCATAGGCAACCACGCCGACGAACCTCTCTGCCATGGAGGCTACAATCCTCTTCTGAGGTAGGATGCTTGATGCTTGTCGCGTCTCGCCTGGAAGAGGATCAGTGCAGTTCTTTCCGGATGGCACCATGATAAATTTGGGGGCCGCGCATGTCGCTTTCCCTGTTTGGCTCTCAATATGTTCTCGTGTTTTCAAAGAGCCAAGCGGCAGGCCCGCCAATGTGCCATCCTGGCATCCGTCCCATCCCGATTTGCATAATTGACATGAAGGGTTGCTTATATCTGCGCGAGCGATAGATATTGCTCAGGCAACCGAAACGGGAGAGCGCAAATGGGTATCTTCGACAAGATCAAGGGTGCAATCTGGGGGCAGGCGAAGGCCGCAGAAGCCGCACCGACGCAAGGGACAGCAGCGACCGCCAATCCAGCGCCTGCGCCAACGCCGGCTCCTTCCTCAACCACCGCGGCAACGTCGCCGGCGACCAGCGCGCCTTCTGCACCGGTCGATATCGCCTCCATACTCGATGCCGCGGTCAAGAACAGCGGTCAGAAGCTCGATTGGAAGCACTCCATCGTTGATCTGATGAAGGCACTCGGCATGGATGCGAGCCTTTCGGAGCGCAAGGAATTGGCGCAGGAGCTTGGTTACACGGGTGATGTCGGTGATTCCGCCAAGATGAATATGTTCCTTCATAAGGCACTGTTGAAGAAGCTCGCCGACAACGGCGGCAAGGTGCCCGCCGATCTCCTCGACTAACAGGCGCCAAGCTTTGGCGAAGCGCATTCAAGGTTGACACCGGACAATGCGATCACGACAGAGACGATTTACCGTCGCTCGGCAGTTCCGCGCCCTTTCCTTGCTGGAGAGGGCGCTTTGCGTCTCAGGCCATTCTGATCCATGAGAATGGCGCTTTCCGCCTTTGGCCACTGGAATTGTTCGGTGAGGGCTCTTATCTAAGCGCTTGAACCGGCAAATGCTTTTGCGTCTTTCCGGATCGGTCGGCGAACCTTACGCGGCGAAGGAAAGTCGAAGGCCGGGGATCCTTGGCCGGCGACAAAGCTTCGCGTGCAATAGCCCCTGTAATTAAGTCTTGCGCAAACGCGACGAAAGCCTTAAACGGCGGCACTAAACCGGTTCGCCGGGGTCACTCATTACGTTCATAGGAAGCATTCAAATGGCAAAGAGTAAGTTTGAGCGCAATAAGCCGCACGTCAACATTGGTACGATTGGGCACGTTGACCACGGCAAGACGTCTTTGACGGCAGCGATCACGAAGTACTTCGGCGAGTTCAAGGCGTA
>NZ_JAELTU010000323.1 GCF_016429015.1 Rhizobium sp. ASV20 | reverse complement strand
ACAGCCAGACCGCATGAGCGATCACAGCGGGAGGAAAGCGATGGCGCTTGTAACTGACCGGGCTCTTGCTCATCACAGCGAAATAGCCGCAAACCCTTCAGCCCAAGTTAACCTGACATCACCTGCCCGGCATATCGATGTCCGTGAACATGACACGGATGTCGGAGTAAAGATGCAGGATCGCAATTGCCTCGTCGGCATTTGCTGCTTCCTAAACCAGGAATCCTTCATCGTCCAGGAATGCCGCCATGTCCATCCGGATGAGGGCTTCGTCTTCGACGATGAGTACCGCGATCCCATTTTTGGCCATTGTCCATAATTCCCCTGCCCGCCGGGTTCAGATCTGTCTTTTTTAATAAGGCAGGCGAGCTTGGGTAACGCACCTAGAGAGAATATGATTTGTGGGAAGGGGAAGTCAGAATTTTTCTGAGTTGTTGATCCGTGCGGTCCGTGACGGCTTTTCACACCGGATCAGCGGCGTATGCGCTCAAGCCGCCGGGTTGATTGGGATCCGTCCAACTGGAACTGCCAGTGATTCGAAACTCGGCTTCGCCAAGACGTATCCCTGTATCAGCGACACACCGAGGTCCTTCAGCGCCGCCAACTCGTCAGCAGTTTCTACTCCCTCGCACAGCGGCAGGATCGCCAAGTCCTCGAGCATATGGAGCGTGTGCTTTACGATGGTTCGTCTGACGGGATCGGTATCGATCCCGCGGATCAGGTCCATGTCCAACTTTACGATGTCAGGCTGAAAGTGGGTCAGAAGGCCAAGGCCTGAATGACCAGCACCGAAATCGTCGATAGCCGTCTTGAATCCGATATCCCTGTAGGTCCGAAGGATATGAAGAATGTGATTGGTGTCGAGCTGCTCGTTCTCGGTGAATTCGAAGATAATGCGGTTAAGTGGAAAACCGGTCTTCATGGCGGTGGCGAGCGTAAGGCGAATACAAGCGCGCGGCTCATAGACCGCGTTCGGCATGAAATTGATCGACAGCTTCACATCATCGGCGGGATCAAAGAGTGAGGATGCCAACTCGATCGCCTTGACCCGACATTGCTGGTCGAAAGCATACCGATTGGCCTCCTGGACCTGGCCGAGAACCGATCCGGCCCCCTCGCCCTTCGGCCCACGCACCAAAGCCTCGTGGGCAAAGACAGCGCCCGTCGTAATATTGACGATCGGCTGAAACGCCATCGAAAATGGAAGGTCGAAAGCGGCGCCATCGCGGCAACCATCACATTTCGTCGACATCAGCAGGGCTCCGTTATGTGCCGCAAGGTTATCGCGCTAGCATTAACCTTCTGTTTCGCCCGAGCGCGAGAAATCACGCCGTCGGCAAGTCGGAAGGTAGACAACCCCAAAAACAGCTTTGCAGATTTTACTTTCCCATGACCTGCAAGGATGCGACGTATTCGCTATATCGGACGAAGCTGAGAGACGAGATGAGCGATAATCCCGACCCCCCTAAGATCAACAAGGGCAGCCTACAAGAACTCATCGGGGGCCTGAGTGACGGCATCATCCTGATCGAATCGAGCGGACGTATAGCCTGGGCCAACGCAGCCGCAATCGCCATGCACCGGGTGAGCAACATTGACGAACTTGGGGGCAACGCAATCGGGTATCGGCGAGCCTTCACGCTGCGGTATCGCAACAATCATCCTCTGGAAGAAGGCCAATACCCGATGGAGCGCCTTCTTGCCGGAGAAACCATCGACGACGTGACAGTCGATGTATCGCCGACGGCCGATCTTGACCTCGTCTGGGTGCATACCGTTCGCACGATGTTCATCACCGACGCCGGCAACAAGCCTGATGCACTGGCTCTGATCATCAAAGATGAGACCCCACGATTCGAGGCAGAGGAGCGGTTCGAACGGTCATTCAATGCCAATCCCGCTCCCGGACTCATATGCCGGCTCGACGATCAGCGATTCATCCGTGTCAATGAGGGCTTTCTTGAAATGACAGGCTTCACCAAGGAAGACGTCATCGGCAAAACCGTGGACGCGATCGGCCTGCTTTCAAACTGCGAGACGGGGGAAGATGCCCTTCTAAAGCTCCACGAAGGCCGGGTGATCCGACACCGCGAGGCACTAGTCCCCCTCCCCGACGGTGGCGACCGGCTTGTCATCGTTGCCGGCGAGCCGATTTCCGTCGTCGAGGAACCCTGTATGCTGTTTACCTTTGCCGACCTAGATGCTCGACGAAAGGCTCAGAACGCTCTTCGCCAGAGTGAGGAGCGGTTCTCCAAGTCGTTCCGGCTTTCACCTGCTCCGGCGGCTATTTCCCGGCTCGATGACTTCGTCTTCACAGAAGCAAACGACGCCTTCCTGCAAATTTCCGGCTACAGCTTAACGGAGGTTGTCAGCCGAACGGCAGGCGAACTCCACCTATGGGAGGACATTGCCGCCAGACGCGCCGTCGAGCAGAAGCTGCGTGACAATACCTTCGTTCGCAATGAGCCGATGCGGATGAAGCAAAAAGATGGTGGTGTTGCCGACTGTCTTGTTTCCGCTGAACGCGTGGAAATCAATGACGAGCAATGCGTCATTTGGGCCCTTCAGGACGTAACGGAACGCCGGCGAAGCGAAGCGCAACTCGTTGAGGCGATCGAAAGTGTCATGGCCGACACGTCCTGGTTCAGCCGCTCCATTGTCGAGCGACTCGCGACGCTAAAGCAAGGGTCGACGACGACGCCGACAGCGGGACTGCTGGAGCTTAGCGAGCGGGAGCGGGACATCCTGGGCCTGATCTGCAAAGGCCAAAGCGATGCTGAAATGGGAGAGACCCTACATCTTTCAAAGAACACCATCCGCAACCACATCGCATCCCTATACGGAAAGATCGGCGTTAACCGGCGTGCGGCCGCAGTCATCTGGGCGCGGGAACGCGGCTTTACAGGTGGTCCCGACGAAAAATCTCGAGCGCGTGGGGGTCAAACAGCGCGCGGAAAATGACGTTGAGCCCGCAAAAAGGTCATTTGATACTAATTGCGATAGTACTTTCCACTCTGAACTTTCATCGGGAAGGGTTCTATTTCCAACATCATGACGCCGGCGAATTCGGTGTCACATGATTGAAACGCTGTCTAAGAAAGGCTGCATTATGGACAAGAACCGTATCGAAGGTGCCGCAAAGGAACTGAAGGGCACGATCAAGGAAGTTGCCGGCAAGCTCACCGGTAATGACAAGCTCGAAGCCGAAGGCAAGGTCGACAAGGCCGCCGGCCAGGTGCAGAGCACGGTTGGCAAAGGCA
Organism: Rhizobium sp. ASV20; assembly: GCF_016429015.1. Lineage (GTDB taxonomy): Bacteria > Pseudomonadota > Alphaproteobacteria > Rhizobiales > Rhizobiaceae > Rhizobium. The sequence goes on along the minus strand of NZ_JAELTU010000323.1, from coordinate 340 downwards.
AGGACGCCATCAAAGATGCGTTGAAGTAAGTCTCTTGCGATCAACCGGCTCGCCAACACTGGCGAGCCGCAATCACCCATCAAAGGTCAATCCCGATGCTATTTCCGCTGTTCACGAGCGCGGCACCTGCCGCGGATTCCGTCGCGGCCGGTGCCGCGATCAAATGCCTCCTGGCTTATACCCACGGTCTTGAAGCTGTCTCTTATACACATCTCCGAGCCCACGAGACATCAAAAGAGGGGGGGGGGGGGGGGGGGGGGGGGGGGGGGGGGGGGGGGGGGGGGGGGGGGGGGGGGGGGGGGGGGGGGGGGGGGGGGGGGGGGGGGGGGGGGGGGGGGGG
>NZ_JAELTU010000322.1 GCF_016429015.1 Rhizobium sp. ASV20 | reverse complement strand
CAGCTGAGGGGTAAGACGCGTCTCCGATCGAGACTAGACTTCGTGCTCCCGGCTGCCTTGCAATTCGCGCAGGGATTTCATGATCTCGCGAAGACCTTTTGTGAGATGCTTGTCGCGGCGTAGCACCATGCCAAGCTGCCGAACGAGCTTCGGTTTGAGCGGTGAGGTGACCAGCACGTCCGACTTGTCACGCATCAACGCCATGTCCGGAAGAATGGACCATCCAAGGCCAGCGGCGACCAGCTCCTTGATGGCTTCGACGCTCCCGAATTCCATCGCCGGCTCGGGGCGAACCCCGGAAGCTTCGAACCATTCGTTTATGGCGCGCCGGGTGTTTCCGCCTTCGTAAAGCAGGAGCGTCTTGTCTTTCATGAATTCCACATCCGGTCCGCCGTCCGGCATCATGCTTCCCTTGGGCGCCACAACCAAAAGCTCGTCCTGGTGGAATGCCTCGATCTCGAGAGAGCGGCCCGTGGCGGGTAGAGCCACCACAGCCAGGTCCAGCGCATTGGCTTCGAGATCACGGAGAATCTCGTCGATATTGGCAACACGGACAATGATTTCCAGATCGGGCATGCGCTTCTTTGCCATGGCAATCGCACGAGGCAGCAGATGGATCGATGCAGTGCCGCCACTGCCGATCCGAACACGGCCGACCAAGCCCTCGCGAAAGGGCATCATCGCTTCCTCCACCATCGCACAATCGTCGAGAATACGACGCGCATAAACGAGCAATTCGATCCCCGCCGGCGACGGCTGTGCCCGACGACCGACGCGCTCGATCAGCCGAACGCCGAGGCGCTTTTCCAGAAGTTTCACCTGCAAGCTTATGGCCGGCTGTGTGAGACCAATTCTGTCGGCTGCTGCGGTAAAGCTGCCGAGATCGACGACGCTGACGAAGGCGGCAAGTTGATCCAGGTTTAACACCAGAAGGATTCCTTATAGATTGCATCAAAAACATAAGCTTCATTCGCAGTAAATGCCAGTGCATCCTTGGCCCCGTCCGATGCGGCAGCTTTGGGAGCATGTAGATGGCGATCGACACAGAAAAATTGATGGTGGGAATATCAGGCGCTGCCGGGCGCAAGTGCAAATCCTGGCTCTTGTGGCGCGCAATCACCGCTGCTTGGTTTCACCTTGAAAAGCGTCGTAGCCGGCGAGATTTGGGCGAACTGACTGACGACCAGCTTGAGGATATCGGTGTGACGCGAAGCGAAGCGCGCACGGAAATCGGAAAGTCATGGTACTGGACCTGACTGTCAAATATCTCTGCATGATTGTAAGTTTTAGCAACAGTGCTGGCGCTTTTCGCGTATCGGGCGAGATCGCGACGAGCGGATCTTGAAAAGAGCAGGGGGTTATTTCCGCCAGCCCGTTTTTTGATGGCCCCGTTCTTCATTCCGCCATAGATTTGACTAATCCATCACTCTCGAAAGTGTACGGTTACATTGCTCAATTCGGCGATCGAAACTGCCCAAAACGTCAATCAAAGAGACCTTAGAAATTCATGCTCAAGACAACTTCCTTGCTTCTCGCCACGGCCATGTCGACCATATCGTTTTTCGGGATCGTTTCGGCGGCAGTAGCGGGGCAGGCGAGCTACGTCGTGGACGTGCATAGCGGCCAGGTTCTCGAGGCAACGAACCAGGATGAGCTGAATTTTCCGGCCTCGCTGACCAAGATGATGACGCTCTATCTCGCCTTTGAAGCCCTGCACAAGGGGCAGCTGAAGTGGGATCAGAAATTGACTATGTCGGAGAATGCCGAGAGCAAGGAGCCTTTCAAGTTCGCGGTCGGCGCCGGCCGCAAAGTGACGGTGCGGGAGGCCGTCGAAGGTATCATCGTTCTCTCGGCCAATGACGCGGCGGTTGCCATCGGTGAGCAGCTCAGCGGCTCCGAGGACAGCTTTGGCAAGGTGATGACCGAAAAGGCCCGTCATCTCGGGATGAGCAAGACCGTCTTCAAAAATCCCTCGGGCCTGCCGGATCCTGAACAGGTCACGACCGCCCACGATATGGCGACGCTCGGCGTTGCGCTGATGCGGGACTTTCCGGAGGAGTTCAAGCTCTTCTCGATGCGCGGCATGAAATTCCGCGGCATGAAACTGCGCGGCCACAATAATCTGATGTATCGCTATGCCGGCGCCAACGGCATCAAGACCGGCTATACAGATGCCTCCGGCTATAACCTCGTCACATCAGTAACGAGGCACGGCCGCAGCCTCGTCGGCGTCGTCATGGGTGAAAAAACCGCCGAAATTCGCGACGACAAGATGGCCGATCTCTTGGACAGCTATCTAAATCCGGCAGCGGCGACGGCAACGGTGACGAACGGTGCACCCAAACAAAGCTCGGCCAACTGAGCTTTACACCTGCCCAGCAACAGCATTGGGCTCGTTTCCAGCATTAGATCTCGGCAATTTGAGATCGCCGGCGAATGCGGCGGCGAGGGCAGTCTGATGCCGACGGCACGAATTTGGCCCATGTTGCCTAAATCACCGTGAAGTCGCATATTCTAACTCAACCTTACGGAGAATGGTGCCATGATGATGCCCCGCCGCACACTGCTAAAAGCTGCCGCTATGGCTGGCGGTCTCTCCGTGTTTTCCCGCATTGCCGAGGCCAAGACGACGGGCGATAGCGCCGGCTTTTGGTATCCGGAAGAAACCGACCCGCATGAGCGCACCTTCATGCAATGGCCGAACAATCGGAAAGTCTATGACGACGCCGATTTCCTGTATGACCTTCAGGGAACGATCGCCAAGATCGCCAATGCGATCGTCGATTTCGAACCGGTCGTCATGATGGCCGCCACCGAGCACCACACGGCCATTCGAAAGCGTATCTCCGCAAAGGTGGAGCTTTGGGATATCCCGACCGACGATCTATGGTGCCGGGATTCCGGACCTTCGTTCGTCGTCGACGGTAAAGGCGGTATGGCGCTTACCCAGTTTAATTTCAACGGCTGGGGCAACAAGCAGGTGCACGACAATGACGGCCAGATTGCCGCCCGAGTTGCTGAGCGCCTGGGTATCCGGGTTTTCGATTCAGGATTGGTGGGCGAAGCCGGCGGCGTGGAAACTGACGGCCACGGCACGCTGATCGCGCATGAAAGCACATTCATCAATCCGAACCGAAATCATGGGTCCAAGGCTGAGATCGAGGCGATGCTGCTGGAAACCATGGGCGCGAAGAAGATCGTCTGGGCACCTGGCATCAAGGGCGCCGACATCACGGATTATCATATCGATGCTTTGGCGCGTTTTGTGAAACCGGGCGTGGTCCTGATCCAGATGGGCGACAAGGTCGATAAGGATGACCCATGGTCGGTCTCGGCCTTCGAGACGCATGATATTCTGGCCCAGGCGACCGACGCGGAAGGCCGCAAGCTGAGCCTTGTCGTGTTGCCGGAACCTTCCGACATTCGCGTCGATGCGGACGACTTCGTCTCGTCCTATGTCAATTACTACGTTTGCAACGGCGCTGTGATAGCCGCCCAGTTCGGTGACAAGGAAGCCGATGAAAAGGCCGAAGCGACGTTGGCCGATCTTTATCCAGGCCGCAAGATTGTGATGCTCAATATCGATAATGTCGGCCAGGTCGGCGGCGGTATCCATTGCGCAACGCACGAGCAGCCGAAGGTCTGACACAAGCTCATCTCTGGTCTGTTCGTGGCTCACCAGAGATGGCGGCGTTTTCAGCGATCAGGAGCGGGGTGTACCTGGAAATAGAATGTATCCTATGTGAGTTCATGCTGAACCGCGACTTGCGGGGCTGCCTAAACTAACTGGCATGCCTTATCTGGGCGAGCAGTTTCTTTCGGAAGACTTCGGTCGGAGTGCGGAAGCCGAGGCATTTTCGTGGCGTC
>NZ_JAELTU010000321.1 GCF_016429015.1 Rhizobium sp. ASV20 | reverse complement strand
CCCCCCCCCCCCCCCCCCCCCCCCCCCCCCCCCCCCCCCCCCCCCCCCCCCCCCCCCCCCCCCCCCCCCCCCCCCCCCCCCCCCCCCCCCCCCCCCCCCCCAATTTTGATGTCTCGTGGGCTCGGAGATGTGTATAAGAGACAGGCCGCGGATTCCGTCGCGGCCGGTGCCGCGATCAAATGCCTCCTGGCTTATACCCACGGTCTTGAAGACTGCCTGATCGACGTCGAAATAGCAGACGGTGTGGTCATGCTCACCGGAACGGTGTCATCGCAGCAAGCTGCATGCGATGCGACCTCGATTGCCGCCGACTTCACGTCTCAGCCGGTGATCTGCAACCTGCAGGTCGCTTCTGTTTTGCGGCTCGCCTGACCGGCGGCGCTGCAGATTCAGACACTGCATTTAAAACAAGGAACGTATCATGAAAAAGATGCTCATCCTCGCCCTTTCGGGCACAGTCGCTGTTGCATCGGTTGCTTCAGCGGCCGGCACGCACCACAGCAAGAAACAGCATAATCAGCAAGTTGCGTCGCAACCTAGAGAGCGACTTGGAACGCTATCGTGCGAAGTCGCTGGCGGAATAGGTTTGCTCATTGGCTCCAGCCGCACTGTCGATTGCGAGTTCAAACAGCGCACTGGCAAGGTCGAACGCTACACCGGAACGATTGGCAAGCTCGGTATCGATATCGGCGTAACCGGAAAATCGTATCTGAGCTGGATCGTCGTCAACACGACGCCGACAACAGTCGGTGAAGGCAGCCTTGGCGGAACATACGTCGGTGCATCCGCTGGCGCATCTCTCGGCGTTGGTCTCGGAGCGAATGCACTCATCGGCGGCAACGCCAAGAATTTTGGCCTGCAGCCGCTGAGCGCGGAAGCGGGGACCGGTCTGAATGTTGCGGCCGGCGTCTCGCGCCTGCAACTGCGCAAAGCGAGCTAAATCAGCCACCAGCCTGCGAGCAGACAGTCCGAAAAGGACCTTAGCTCGAAGGACTTCAGATCTTTGGATGTATCAGAGCACCGGGGCACCTTAAAGCCAGGTGCTCTGGCGCCGAACCTGGAGGCCATTCTTTAAAAAAGGACACGCTCATGAATGATCCGATCAATGTAGCTCACAGATCAGATGACAGAGAAGGTCATCTGATGAATACAGCAATTTTGAACAATGTTTCTTGGGGCGCCGTCTTTGCCGGTGTTGCACTTGCACTCTCCGCTCAAGCCCTCTTGAACCTTCTTGGCCTTGGCATCGGTTTGGCGGTTGTCGATCCATCTTCCTATGGTAACCCCGCAGCTGGAACCGTCTCGACAGCCAGCGCTGCATGGTTCGTTGCCTCAGGCGTTGTCGCGTCCTTCGTCGGCGGCTATACCGCCAGCCGCCTGTCTGGCCGGGCCATTAGAGCGACGGGTGGTTATCACGGCCTGACGGCATGGGCTGCCACCACCTTGGTGGTTCTCTATCTGTTGACGACATCTCTGGGTGCAGTTGTTGGTGGCGCATTCAGCGGCATTTCGAGCATGCTTGGCGGTGTCGGCCAGACGGCGACAACGGCGGCAAGTGTTGCAGTGCCCGCCCTGGCAAATAACGGAAATCCGTTTTCGGGCATCGAACAGCAGATCAGGTCTGCAACCGGCGGCAACGATCCCCAGGCGCTACGCGACACTGCCGTTGCTGGGCTGCGAGCAGTGATCACCGGGGACCAGGCGACACTGGACGACGCACGCAACAAGGCTGCAGCCGCGCTCGCTCGCGCTCAGAACATCCCGGTCGATCAGGCCAGGACACAGGTTGCGGACTACGAGGCGCAATACAAGCAGTCGATGCAAATGGCGAAGCAAAAAGCCATTGAGGCCGCTCAGTCGGCCAGCAAAGCGCTGTCAACGGCCGCGATCGTGGCGTTCGTTGCGCTTTTGATCGGGGCGATCGCAGCCTGGTTTGGCGGCGTCGCAGGCACGGTGCGAGCCGGAATGCGACGACAGTAAAGAGATGACGATGACGACCTGCGCATGGCCAACTGATGCCGCCAGCCTGAAAAGGTTGGCGGCGCACTGCGTTAAGCAGTCTTTCATCGCAATTATGTCAGCAACCGACAGTCTCGGATTGATTGTTAGCCCTACCTGTTGAGTTTCAGCTAGATTTTCGCCACTTTTTCATTTCGCGTTGTACCACCTAATTGCATTTATGGTGTTGATCGAAGACACTTTCTCGCGGTGTGGGCGGGTCCGTCCGAAACGAAAAAGTGGGCCAAATTCGTGGGATAATCAACACTCGGTCGCGTCGGGGAACCGGACGACGTCGGCTGCATGGTTGCCAGCCTGTTGTCGGACGACAACCGCTGGATCAACGCCCAGAACATCGAAATCTCCGGCGGTTACATTATTTGAGGAAGCTGACACGATGAGCGCTACCACTTTGCGCGCGCGAGTCGATGCACTGATCGCCGCGACCAACACCTTCGACGCCGACACGGTGCTAACCTTGTTCACCCCGGATGCGGTGATCGGCGACCCGTCGACGGGTCAGCGCTTCAACGGTCACACCGGGATTCGCGACTACATCGACCGCTATTTCGCGGGCTATCACACGGTCACCCGTTTCCTCTCGATCGAGATGACCGGCAAAGCCCAAGCCCGTGTGCGAGTCGATTTCACCGGTGATTTCGGTCACGAAATCGGCCTTCTCGACATTTCAATCAACGCCGACGGGCTGATCGTGCACATCGACGCTGACCTCGAATAATCAAAGAAGAAGCACATCTATGAAGACACCCATGATCTATGGAGCCGCCGGCTATACCGGTGGCGCGTTCGCGAGGCTGAACCTCGTTTTCGCAGCCCTCCGCCGCGATCCGGGCCATGCTGAGCGTTGCGATGCTTGGAAGTCTCGCCGGACGGGTCGTGACCCACCGATAACTCAAGATCGGCCGGCAGGGCCGACCTTGAGTACGTTTCGATCGAAAGCCTTCAGCGCAGGCCGCCACCAGCCAGAATGATCTCACCGGTCAGCCAACGAGCATCGTCCGAGGCAACGAAGGCGACGACATCAGCGATGTCCTGGGGCTGGCCAAGCCGGCCAAGCGGGGTCTGGGCGATGATGCCGGCTTCGAACTCGGAAGCAATCATGCCGGCCGAGTGCGTGCCTTCAGTCTCCGTGAGGCTCGGGTTCACCGAGTTGACGCGGATTTTGCGTGGCCCGAGTTCCTTGGCAAGGACGCCGGTGACTACATCGACTGCGCCCTTGGTTGCGGTGTAGACCGCCGTCTGCGGCGGCGTGATAGCGGTCACGCCGGAGCCGATATTGATAATGCTGCCGCCCTCGCCAAGATGCGCGGCGGCCGCCTGGGTAACCAGAAGTAGTCCGAGGACGTTGATGTCGAACATCTTGTGGAACTGCTCTTCGTTGACCGTTTCCAGCGGACCGAACTCATAGACGCCCGAGTTGTTCACCAGGATGTCGAGACGGCCATAGTTGGAGATGGCCGTATCCACGATTGCCTTGGCCTCCGCAGCCTTCGAAACGTCGCCCTGAACGGCGACGGCCTTTCCGCCGGCGCTTTTGATCGCTTCGACGACGGAATCCGCGCCGGACTTGCTGGAGGCGTAGTTGACGACGACAGAAGCGCCGTTTGCGGCGAGCGTCTTGGCAATAGCCGCGCCGATGCCTTTGGAGGCGCCGGTTACGACGGCCACCTTGTTGGTAAGCTTAGACATGATGAAGGTGATGTCAGGTTAACTTGGGCTGAAGGGTTTGCGGCTATTTCGCTGTGATGAGCAAGAGCCCGGTCAGTTACAAGCGCCATCGCTTTCCTCCCGCTGTGATCGCTCATGCGGTCTGGCTGTATT
>NZ_JAELTU010000320.1 GCF_016429015.1 Rhizobium sp. ASV20 | reverse complement strand
GATGAAGGGTCTCGGAAGTATATCCTTGAAACGCAGGAGAATATCCATGTCGCACGCCGCTGAGAATTTCATCCGTGGCGCGGAAGCGGCCCGTCGCCTTGCCTCCGAATACCGCCGCGATGCGCAGAGCAACGAAATCACACCGACACTCCGTAACAAGTGGCTTGCAGATGCCATCAAGGCTGATGAGCGAGCTGACTGGTATGAAAGCCATGCGAGGATGATGCAGTGAGTGCAATTCTAGCAGAAAATCCGCGCGCTGTCGCCGGAAACAACAATCCTCCTGAGCCAATGACTGCTTTCGATGCCGTAGAGATCAACATCATTGATCTCTACGAAGAAGCAAAGCTTTGGCTGGAAGGCGAGCCTGTTACCACCCAAGATCAGGCAGATGCCTTGAACACGCTAATGTCGAGGATAAAGGACGCCGCCAAGGCTGCCGAAGATCAACGCACTGTGGAAAAGAAGCCGCATGATGATGCAATCGACGAAATCCAAGGTCGCTACAATCCGCTGATTGCCGGGTTCTTTAGTAAGAACAAGACAGCAGGAAAAGCCACTATGGCAATGGATGCGGCGAAAAAGGCCCTTGCTCCATACCTGATCAAGCTTGACCGTAAACAGCAAGAAGCGGCTCGCCTCGCAAGAGAGGAAGCTGACAGGCTGCAGCGCGAGGCTATGGAAGCCATGCGGGCCAGGGATGCGGCCAATCTTACCCAGCGCGAAGATGCCGAACGGCTGGCTCAGGAAGCCAAAGCTGCCGAACAGGCAGCAAGTCGGGCTGAGAACACCAAGGCACACGCAAAGGGCGAAGGCAGAGCCACCGGTCTCCGCACCGTCTATCGCGCCGTCATGGCTGATCGCAAGGCTGCAGCCGCTTGGGTATGGGTCGACCATAACGAAGAGCTGATGATCTTCATTCAGGAGCTTGCCGACAGGGCAGTTCGCGCCGGCATGCGCAAAATCAACGGGTTCGATGTGATAGAAGAAAAGGTTCTGTGACATGCCAACGACAAATGATCTAAAAATGCTTTTCGCTGAATTTCCTCGTGAGGCAATCAGCTGGCGCGCGCAGACCTTGACCAAGGATGGATCAAAGGCTCTAGCCCTCGCCTATATTGATGCTCGCGACGTCATGGATCGGCTAGATGACGTCTGCGGTTCCGAGAACTGGCAGGATCGATACGAGTTTCATGGCTCTAGAACGATTTGCTATCTTTCGATCAAGATCGATGGCGAGTGGATCACAAAGGCAGATGGCGCCGGCGATAGCGATGTAGAGGCCGAAAAGGGAGCCATCTCAGACGCTTTGAAGCGCGCCGCCGTTAAGTGGGGCATCGGGCGCTATCTCTACAGCATTGTCTCCCCTTGGGTGCCGTGTGAATTCAGCGAACACGGCGGAAAGAAGCACTGGAAGGGATGGGCTGCCGATCCGTGGAAGTTTGTACGCGGCCATACCCCAGCGCCGCAATCTCAGCAGAAACAGCCTGAAGCGCCAGTGACGAACCCGGCTATAGAAAGCCTATGGGTGGAGATCAATGCGATTTCATCATCGCGCGGTCTTGAGCTTTTCTGGAAGGATAACGTCAAGACTATCCTTGGCCTTGATCAAGCCAATCGGAAATCCTTTGTCGAGAAGAAGGATGAACTCAAGGAAAAATTCGCTTCATCTTCCGGATCATTTCCAGGGTCTGATCAGGATGCTCGCAATCATCCGATGAATGCAGGGTGATCGACATGGCGAAGAAACCTTCCGAAAACCCGCCTGTTTATGTCATCCGCCAAGGCGATCGCCTCATCGGCGAAATGGAAATGGATCTCGACATGATCCGACAATTTCCGGCTGGTCAGCGTATCCGCGTTGATCTGCGCACTGGTCGCGTTCCGGACCGTCTTCGCTTCTATTGGGCGTTCCTTCGGGAAGTCGTCAAGGCCACCGGCTGCGCGCCGACCGAAAAGGCCCTCCATCAGATGGTGAAGCTCCGGACCGGCTTCACCGATGACATCATCATGGGTGGCTACGTAATCAAGGTTCCATCGTCTATCGCCTTCGAGAACATGGATGAGCCGACGTTCATGGCCTTTCTGAACGAGGCGCTTGCTTTCATCGCATCAGAATTTGGCATCACGCCGGAAGACGTGAAGGGAGTGGCCGCATGAACAGCGCCGATCTCCACCGCCAACGCTACCCCCACGCTCGCCCCGAGAGCCTTCATCGCCTCGAAGAGCACGACAAGAACATGCAGGACCTCAAGGACTACGCCACCTTCCTCCGTTGGAAGAAGAGGCTTTCCTGGCTGCTATGGATATGGAGGAGACGCTGATGGGATATTTTTCTAATGGCTCCGAAGGCGAAGGATACTACGAGAATTATTGCTCGCGCTGCATCCACAATGCCAATGAAGACTGCCCTGTCTGGGATGCCACCTCCTGTTCAGTTATAGTGACTGCAACAAGCCCGAAAGCATCCTGCATATGCTCATCCCACGAGATGAGAGGGGATTCAACAAAACCTGCCGGATGTTCATAGAGAGTACGGCCTGCGGGGATCTGTTTGAGGTCTCACCATGAGCGCCTTCCGTATAGCCAACACCAATGTCGCTCCGACGCCAAAGGCAAAGCCGTCAAAATCCAAGGGATGGATGGACAAATTGTTCGTTGAGCGTCCCGCTGCCATGACGAAGCCATGTAAGGCTTGCCAAAGAACTATGTATATCCCGCCATCAAAAATAGACCAGGTGCTTCATTGCTCAAGAGAATGCATTGAAGTGACCAAAATGACAGCAATAAAAGTAAAACCGTGGGCGCATAGGATTTTCGAAAAACGTGAGGGCACAGTCAGTAAGGAATGTGAGGGTTGCAAGTTAATGATGCATCTGCCGCCTTCGAAGGCGGATCGCAGATTTTGCACATTGGAGTGCAGGACGACTAATACAAAAGAGCGCATGACAAAGGTCTGCGCTGCCTGCAGATCGACATTCGAAGCATGGAATAATAATCAAAAATACTGCTCACAAAAGTGCAATGCGTCCTCCGGACGTATCTCATCGCCTGAGAATCTGATTGCGGCGCAAGAAGGAAGACGGAGGGCTGTAGCAGAGGGCAGGATTGAGTTCAAATCAGGGCCAGATAATCCGCTTTGGAAAGGTGGGCCAAAGGCTCTCCTTCAGCGACAGATAGCATCTGGGAAAACTGCAGCTTGGACTAGGAGATATAGGAAGGAAAATCCAGACAAAGTCAGGGAATTTTCCGATCGTCGGAAAAATCGGAAGCGCAGCACAGGAAGGCTACCACGCGGCACGATAGTTGCAATTAGAAATGCGCAAAAAATAGATGCGCCATTTGCAATGTGAAACTCGGCAAAACGTATCATGTCGATCACATATACCCTTTAGGCAAGGGCGGTAGCCATATTCCTAGCAATCTTCAAATGCTTTGCGCCCCCTGCAATTTACACAAGAGCGACAAAGACCCCATCGAATTTATGCAATCCTTAGGGAGGCTTCTATGACGCGTTCTGTTGAGGAATGGGTAGGGAAGAACGATGACTCTAGGGTTCCCCCACGTGTGCGTCTTAGAGTCTTTGAGCGGGAAAACGGTATCTGTCATCTCACTGGTGTCAAAATTCAGCCTGGAGATCGATGGGACCTTGATCATAAGATCGCACTCATCTTGGGCGGTGAGCACAGGGAATCGAATTTATTCCCGGCTCTTGTAGAGGCACATCGCCGAAAGACCGCAACAGAAATAACTGTGAAATCAAAGATTGCTCGGGTGAGGAAAAAACACCTTGGCATAGACAAACAGAAGTCTGGCTCGTTCTCGAAACGTTTCCGCAAAAAGATGAATGGCGACGTGGTCGATACTCGCACGGGCGAAATCATCAACTC
>NZ_JAELTU010000031.1 GCF_016429015.1 Rhizobium sp. ASV20 | reverse complement strand
GATTGTTCAAAGCTTGAGCATGCCGGCATAGATGCCGGGGGCGGAATTGGGGATCTGTGTGGCACCGACCGTCTTCTCGTAGAATTCGGATGGGCCGACATCGCCGATAATGGCATAGGCGTAGCCCATGGCCTTCATGTCGGTCAGACTGGCGAAGAGCAGCGCACGGCCGATGCCGAGACCTCGCACCTCTTCGGCAACGCCTGTCGGACCGAAGAATCCGCGTGCGGTCGCCTCGTGGCATGCAAAGCCGACAAGCTCGCGATTGCGCGTGGCGATGAAGCAGGTCGGCGGTTGGCGTGTCATCGCAACGGTCGTCTCGCTCGCCCAGCCCTGGCTGAAATGTTCGGCCACCCAGCCGGTGATCAACCGCAGTTCTGGCGGCAGGGCGCGACGGATTGTAATACCACCCTGCGCCATCCGCTCGGGCGATTGCGTGTCGGCGGGCAGCGTTGATAGATTGACCAGATAATCCAAGGTGAAATCCTTCTAGTTCGATGCGGCGAGCGCACGCATGAAATGATTGGTGCCGACCTGCTCGACGGTGGTGGAGACCGGGCGGGTGAGCGCACGGATCTTCTCCGCCTGCTCAAGAAAGCGGGCGCTGCCGCCGGTCACGAACCTGCGGCCTCCATGCGGAACAGCTGACAGCAGAAGTTGCGTGTACGGATGCTTCGGGGCGGACAGCACCGTTTCCGTATTGCCCCATTCCACCATCTGGCCGGCAAACATCACGACGATCTCCTCGGCGACATGGGCCGCCGTGGCGATATCGTGAGTGATGTAAAGCATGGCGAGGTCGTTTTCGCGCTTCACACGGGCCAAGAGGTCGAGGATGTCCTTGCGGATCGAAACGTCAAGCATCGAGGTCGGCTCATCCGCCACCAGCACGCTCGGCGCAACCGCCAGGGCACGGGCGATGTTGACGCGCTGGCGCTGGCCGCCCGATAGTTCGTGGGGAAACTTCTGCCGCGTCAGCGTCGGATCGAGACCAACGCTGACCAGAAGACGGGATATGTCTTCATCCCGCTCGGCCTTTGGCTTATCTCCCCCGTGCAGTTGCAGCGGCCGAGCAAGGTGGTGGTTGATCGTGAAAGCCGGGTTGAGCGAAGAGAACGGATCCTGAAAAACCATCTGGACGTCCTTGCGGTACATCCGTTCTTCCCTGCCCGAACCGCGTGCGCTGCGATCCTGTCCGCGGACGAGAATCTTGCCCGCGGTCGGCTTGTCGAGCCGGGCGATGATGCGAGCGCATGTGGTCTTGCCGCAACCCGACTCGCCGACGAGAGCGAGCGCCTTTCCCGCAAATAGCGAAAAGGACACGCTTTTCAGCGCGTGCACCGAGCCGAAATGGCGCTGAACGTCTTCGAGCCGGACAACGGGTTCGGCAGTCACAGCCTGTATATGCGGTTTCATGCGAAAACTCCGGGAGCGTGGGCGCTGGCTGGAAGCTGCGGAATGGCGTTCCAAAGCTTGCGCGTATACTCATGTACGGGCGATTGGCTGACCTGGGAGACATCGCCGACCTCGACCAGCTCGCCTTTCAGCATCACGCCGATGCGATGGCAAAGCTGCGCCATCAGATGCAGGTCGTGAGTGATGAACAGCACGGAGAAGCCATAGGTCTGCTGAAGATCGAGCACCTGCTCGAGGATCTCCCGCTGCACGACGACGTCGAGCGCGGTCGTCGGCTCGTCCATGATGATGAGCTCAGGTCTAAGCGCCAGGCAGATGGCGATAACGATGCGCTGGCGCATACCTCCGGAAAACTGGTGCGGATAATCGCTGACGCGATGCACCGGAATGCCCACCAGTTTGAACATTTCCTCGGCACGAGCGCGGGACTCCTGCCGCGAGCATCCGGTGTGACGATGCAGCACGTCATGAAACTGCGCCTCGACCCGCATCAGCGGGTTGAGCGAATTCATGGCGCTCTGAAACACCATGCCGACCCGCTTCCAACGGATCTTCTGCAACTTGGTCTCCGGCATCGTCAGCAGATCCTGGCCATCCAGGCGGATGCTCCCACCGCTGATCCATGCCGGAGGCTTGGAAAGCCGTGTGATCGCAAAAGCGATGGTGCTCTTTCCGCAGCCGGATTCACCCGCGAGACCGAATATCTCGCCACGGCCGATGTTGAACGAGACATCTTTCACCGCTCGGAAGTCGCCCTTGTCGACAAGGTAGTCGATGTTGAGGTTTTCAATTTCAAGCAGGTTGTCGCTCATTGGCCTGACCTCATCATGCGATTGCGGGCTCGGGTCAGTCGGAACCACCGGGTCAATGCTGGTCCGGAGCGCAATTGCGGATTGGCGATTTCGTCGAAGGTGAAGTTGATCAGCGCAAGGCCAAGGCCAGTCAGTGCAATGCCGGCAGCGGGAACTGCAATGTCCCACCAGGCGCCGACCATGATCGCCGAAGCGTTCTGGGCGTTGTAGAGCATCGTGCCCCAGGTCACCTTCAGCGGGTCGCCAAAGCCGAGATATTCCAGCGTCGTCTGGGCAACAATCGCGTAGATGATGCTGCCGACCAGGTTGATGCCGATCAGCGGTGTCAGGTTCGGCAGGATTTCGACGAAGATGATACGCCATGCCGGTTCGCCGATCATCTTGGCTGCCGTGACGAAATCGCGATTTCGCAAAGCCATGGTTTGCGATCGCGTCATGCGCGCACCCCATGGCCACGAGGTCAAGGCGATGATCGTCATGATCGTCACCGGCCCGACCGTGCCCGCAAAAGAGGCCAGCAGGATGAGCAGCGGCATGTTCGGTATGACCAGCACCGCATTGGTGGCAAGATCGAGAACCGCATCCGTCCTGCCGCCGGCATAGCCGGCAATGAGGCCGATGGCGGTGCCGATGACGGTAATGGCAATGCCAGTCGCAAAGCCTACTGAAAGCGAACTTCTGGCTCCCCAAACGAACTGCCGATAGACATCGCGGCCCATCTTGGTGGTTCCGAAGACATGTTCGACCGAAGGTGCCTGATGAGAGCGGCCGACGCGGGCCCCAGGTTCACCGGGCGCGATGATCGGCGCAAAAATCGCCATCAGGCACAAGGCAGCAACGATGATGAAGCCGACCAACGCCTTCTTCTGGCTGAAAATGGAGCGAAGTGCAAAGCTCATCGTACGCCCTCCCTCAATCTCGGATCGACAAGGCCGTAGATGATGTCGACCAGGAAGTTCGCAGCAAGGGTTGCGATGGTCATCAAAAGCAATTGCCCCTGAATGACCGGGTAGTCGCGCGCCACGCTGGCGGTGAACAGCGTCAGCCCGAGGCCCGGATAGTTGAAGACGATTTCCGTGACGATCGAACCGCCAAAGACGGCACCGAGCATCAGCGCCAGATTGGTCAGCACGGGCAGAAGGGCGTTGCGGGCACCATAGCTGAACATGACGGCAAAATTGCTGAGCCCTTTCGCACGCCCCATGGTGACATAATCCTCACCGAGGATGACGATCATCGAAGAGCGCATCGTCGTCTGGAACTCGCCGATCAGGAATGGCGAAAGCGTCAGCACGGGCAGGATGGCATGCATGAAGACGCTGCTGAAGAAGGTAAAATTGAAGCCCGGATCGAGATTGGGATCATAGGCATATCCCACAGGAAACCAGCGCAGCGATACCGCAAAGACGAAGAGGATCGTCAGGGCGATGATCACGGGCGGGATCGAGAACATGATCACTGACAGGGGCGACACGACCGTGTCGAACCGCCCGCCGCGCCGCCAGGCCGAAATCGCACCGAGCACGACGCCGACGCACAACGAAAAAGCAATCGCCGTCACGACCAGGAAGATGGTCCACAGCGTGGCGCGGCTCAACACCTGCACCACTGTCTGCGGATAGTATTTGACCGAAACGCCAAGATCGAGGGTCGCGAGGCCTTTGAGATAATCGAGAAACTGCATCATGATCGGCTGATCGATCTCGCCGAAGCGTGCCTTGATCGCCTCGACGGCGGCGGGCGTTGCCCGCGGCCCCAACTGGGCCACCATGGCATCGACGGGACTCCCCGGCATAAGCCGGGGAAGAATGAAGTTCACGACAATCGCGAAGGCCAGCGCCACCGCGTAGACGCCTAGGCGCCGGCTTGAAATACGCATGTCTGCTTCCTTGGCTTTGGTCTTATTGGACCGGCTTGAGACGCAGAAGATGCATGAGACGCATGCGATTGTTGTCGTGGTTTTCCGGGTTCATGACCGGATCCTTGTCGGTAACCCAGCCGGTGAACCGCTTGCTGGAATACTGATACCAGGTCGGTCCGTTGAAGACCGGCACGACCGGGAAGTCGTCAGCGATCAGCACCTGAATATCGTTGAAGATCTTCTTGTGCTCGTCCTCGGAAGAGGACTTCCGGTACTGATCGAAGAGCGCATCAAGTTTCGGGTTGGAGTAGCGCGGCGCAGAAACAGTGAGCTTGCCGGCATAGTCCGTGGACAGGCTCTGATAATAGCCCTGGAACGGTGTTGCGCTATCGGCACGCGAGTTCATGACCACATCGAAGCTGCCATCGAGCAGTTGCTTGCGCCACTGTTCGTATTCGGGCGTCGCGACGGAGGCATTGATGCCCATGGCACGCAGGCCCTCGACGGCGATCTGCACGGCATCGATCCAGTCAGTCCAACCATTCGGCACGATGACCGGGAAAGCGATGGGCTTGCCGCTCGGCGTGGTGCGGAACCCGTCGGCGCCCTTTTTGTAGCCGGCGTCATCGAGGATCTTGTTTGCCTTGTCGGTGTCAAAGCCCATGAAGGCATCCTTGTCGCCTTCGGCAGCCTTGTTGCGCCAGCTCTCGAAGCGCGGCGGCAAGCCGCTCGCATGCAGGTTGACGACCGGATAGCCAAAGCCGGCGATATCGACCATCGACTTGCGATCCATCGCCAGGCTGAAGGCATGGCGGAAATTGATATCCTTGAAGGCCTCGAGGTTGCCGGCATTCGTCGACTTGAAGTTCATCTGGAAGGCGACGGTTTCGGCCGGCGGCTGCCAATAGCCGTTGTGCTGCGGATCGAGTGCAACGAAGGTCTTGTCGATCTGCGGCAGGAAGGAACCGATCCAGTCCACAGTGCCTTCCGGCAGCAGGGCCAGCATCTGGTCATTGCCCGAAATTTGCGGCAGGCGCAGGCAATCAACATGCAGCGAGGCGGCGTCCCAATAATTCGGATTGCGGCACTGCTCGTAGACCTGCGGCGTGAAACGGCGAACTTCCGTCATCGGACCGGAACCAACGGGTTTCTCGTTCTTGAAAGCGACCGGGTCGGCAACGTCTTTCCAGATATGCTGGGGAACCACAGCCAGATCGGCAAGCGACTGCGGGAACTCGGAATTCACGGCTTTCAGCTTGATCGTCACCTGGGTCGGCGATGGCGCCTCGACGGAAGCGACGGTCTGGCCAACGCCGACAGTATCGACGGCGGGATTCTTCAGCATCAGATCGATCGTGTATTTCACGTCGGCAGAGGTCAGGGGCTGGCCGTCCGACCACTTCACGCCGGGGCGAAGATCATAGGTGATCGACAGCAGATCGTCGGAGAATTTGTAGCTCGTGGCCAGGCGCCAGACCGGCTTGCCGCCATCGTTGGCGTTGAAGATGACCAGCGGCTCATAGATGAAATCCATCGTGCTCTGGCGGCGACCGGCCAGATCGAAGGGATTGAAATTACTGACCCAACTTGTCTGCTCTTCGATGTGCATCGTCAGCACTGATTCAGCCGCCGAGGCGGCCCCGGCGCCGAAAGCCAGCGACACACCGAGTGCCGCCGTTGCCAGCCATGATGTGCGTTGGAAGAAATTGCGCAGTCTGCTTTTCCTCAGTCCCATTCTCAGCTCCCTCTCGTTGACCTCTACTAGTCAATCAAATTGATTTAATCGTGAGTTTGAGCAATCGTCAATCCGCTGATTGGAAATCAACAGGCGAATGAGATCGGCGTCCGGACACCGCAGCGGATAGTCCGGTGATGATCTGACACAATCGAAATCACGAAGAGGGTCGGCGAAAATCGCAGAGAAATTCGCTCATGAGAGAGCGACGTTAAAGGATGATTTGGTAGCCCTGGAAAGGCACGACCAGCCCCTAATGAGTGGGAATCGGAAGATTTAATACCGGATAATAATTTATTTATTTCAGCTATTTATAGCGAAACCATAATCTAACGCCGGATCTAGACTTGGCTGTGATTGCCCATGGTGTGATCACGCGCGACAGCACGGCTCCGCCTTGAACACAACAAGGCGTCGGAAAGCGGAGCCGCGATAATCAGGAGATGTCGGTTCAGTCGAGCGGCTTGTAGGCGATGACGTCCATCTCGACCTTCACATCGACCATCATCGGTGACTGAACGGTGGAGCGAGCGGGCGGGTGATCGATGAAGTGCTTCTGGAAAACGGCGTTGAAGCTCGAGAAATCACGAGCATCATCCAGCCAGACATTGACCTTCACGACATGCTCGAGCGTGCAATCGGCAAGTGCGAGCACGTCCTTGATATTGGCGATGACCTGCTCGGTCTGTGCCACGATATTGCCGACGATAACCTCGCCGTTGACGGTCGGGACCTGACCCGAGACGTAGACGAAATCGCCAGCGCGAACCGCCTTGGCAAAGGGACGGCGCTGGCCACCTGCCTGGTTATCGGCGACATCAAAACGGATCAGCTTGTTCTTGCTCATGCTTTATTCGGCCTTTCTCTCTTGTCGAAATCAGCAGCCACCAGCATCCTGCAACGCCGAGGACGAGGCGCGACTCCCCTGCGCCCTTCCATATCCGCCATGACACGGTCACGCCAGACGTTTCGCCGTTGTGGACCGGAATCAATGCGCCACGCCCCATCAAAGAGAAGGCGAAAAGCTATGATCTCGGATAACACCGGGCTCCGATGCAGCATCCGAGATCAAAATATTTTCAAACTCTTACGACTCTTTCCTCAGCACGCTAACGTCGATGATGAACGGCTTGCAGGCCATAAACTGGAGTAGAAATACCTTCCATGCGCGCTTTCAGCTGCAAGGCGAGATACTGCGAGTAGTGACGCGACTGGTGCAGATTGCCACCATGAAACCACAGGGCTTCCTGTTGTGTCGGCTTCCACATGTTGCGCTGCTCGCCCTCCCAGGGCCCCGGATCCTTCGGCGTTTCCGAACCCAGCCCCCAGACCTTGCCCACCGTGTCGGCGGTCTCCTGATCGATCAGGTCAGCGACCCAGCCGTTCATCGAACCATAACCAGTCGCATAGACGATCACGTCGGCCGGGATTTCCCGACCATCGTTCAACTTGATGGAATTTTCGGTGATTTCCTCTACCTGACCTGCCTGCAACTTGATCTTGCCATCGATGATCAGTTGCGAGGCGCCGATATCGATATAGTAGCCCGAGCCGCGACGCAGATACTTCATGAACAGCCCCGACCCATCCGAACCCCAATCCAGCTGGAACCCGGCCTTTTCCAAAGCCGCATAGAAATCCGCATCTCGCTCGCGCATCTGATTGTAGAGCGGGATCTGGAACTCGTGCATGATCCGATACGGCAGTGACGCGAAGATCAGATCGGCCTTGGCCGTCGTCACGCCGTTTGCCAGAGCCTGCTCCGAATAAAGTCCGCCGAGACCAATATCCATCAGCGTTTCCGACCGGACGATATGAGTAGACGAGCGCTGGATCATCGTAACGTCGACGCCAGCCTCATGCAGCGCGGCGCAAATGTCGTGCGCCGAATTGTTCGAGCCGACGACGACCACCCTCTTGCCCTTGTAACCGTCTGGCCCCGGATGTTGCGAGGAATGGTGCTGTTCTCCCTTGAAGCGCTCCCGTCCTTTGAAATCCGGAATATTCGCCTTGCCCGACATGCCCGTTGCAAAAACGAGCTGCTTCGGCTTCAGCACAACTTCTTCGCCGTCGCGGTCGACGATGACGGTCCACTCCTTGGCCTGTTCGTCCCATGTTGCCGATTTGGCGGCCGAGCGCGTCCAGTAATTGAGCTCCATCACCTTGGTATAGAACTCGAGCCAATCGCCGATCTTGTCTTTCGGCGCGAAGACCGGCCAATTTTTCGGAAAGTCGATATAGGGCAGATGATCGTACCAGACCGGATCGTGCAGGCAGAGCGACTTGTAGCGCTTGCGCCAGGAATCGCCTGCCCGATCGTTCTTCTCCAGAATGATCGTGGAAACCCCGAGCTGGCGGAGCCGTGCGCCGAGCGCTATCCCGCCCTGGCCGCCACCTATGATCACGACATAGGGTTGCTTGTCGTAACCGAGCGTTCGCGCTTCGTCCTCGCGCTCTTCCTTCCAGGTCTTTCCGCCAAGGTTCTGGCCGTGCTTTGCGCCGAGCGGGCGGGTGAAGCCTGATTTTTCCTCGTGCCCCTTCAGCTCGACGAGCGCAGTCAACAAGGTCCAGATCAGGCCGTTCTTGAAACGAACGAGACCGTAGCCGCGGCCCACGGCTGTCTCGAAGGAGATCCAGCTCTCCAGCACTCCATCGGCTTCCGTCGCTTCCTCGCCTGCGGCAACGCGGAAGTGCGAAGGCTTTGTGCCAGCAAGCTGCTTTTCCAGCATGTCGCGCACCTGGTCGCGCCCTTCGACAGTCTTGATGTTCCAGGTGAAGGCGACAAGATCGCGCCAGTAGCACTCCTCGGCGAAGAGCGACACGGCCTCATCGATACGGCCCGCAGCAAGTGTCTCGCCAAGTTTGTCGAGAAGCGCCTGGACGCGCGTGGTTGGGGTTTTGTCGAGCATTTCATCTCCTCCTGCTCTTTGAAAAGATGCGAGGCAGCTCCTCAACTGCCTTGCGATATCAATGCGTTATCGTGACAGGTCGATCAGTATCTTGAGGTGCCGGCCGGCGGGATCGAGCAACTGATCGAACCCTTCTTCGACCGCTTCACTCAGCGACACGAATTTGGTGACGATCCGGAGCGCCGGAATTTGGCCGCTGGCGATCAGCCGCGCGACGCGAGGCCAGTAGTGCGTCGGATAGGCCCAGGATCCTCTTATATCGATGTCCTTGAAAGTGACATCGAACCAGTTCAACGGATTTTCGTGGGGATGCAGGCCGGTCTGGACGACGACGCCCTGCTTGCGTACGGCATCGGCGCAGGTCTTCAGGGCATGTTCGTTGCCGACGCATTCGATAGCGATGTCACAGCCGACATTCCCCTCCGTTTCGCTGCGAACGACATCTCCAACCTTCTCCAACCTCGGATTGATGGTTCGAACGTGACCGAGCGCTTCTCGGGCAAGCGCCAGCCGGGTATCGTTGAGGTCCGACAGGAAAAGTTGGGTTGCACCGGCGGCACGGGCTGCCATTGCGGTCAGGATACCGATCGGTCCGGCGCCGGTTATCAGCACACTGCTGCCTGCCGTGACTCCGGCTCGATCGCAAGCATAGACGGCAACCGCCGTCGGTTCGATGAGAGCAGCCTCTTCGTCACTCAAGCTCGCCGGGATAGGCTGCACATTGTAGTCATTGAGAAGTGCGGCCTGTGCCATGCCGCCCGAATGCCAGGACAGGCCAGCAAGCGCGAGCTGCGAGCTTAGATGGAAAAGACCCCGGTCAGCATAGTAATCCCCCACACGCGGCATGATCAGCGGCTGCACCGAGACACGGTCGCCGACTGTCACGTGCGAAACACCCTCGCCCACGGCTTTGACCACCCCACCGAATTCATGACCGAGAACCTGCGGACCATGTGCCTTGGTGAAGGGATGCGGCTCTTTCGGCACGAAGATCGGACCATAGGAATATTCATGCAGGTCAGTACCGCAAATGCCGCAGTAGCGATTCTCAATCAGAACTTCTCCCGGACCGGGCGCTGCCGGCGGCGGGATGTCCTCTATGCGTAAGTCCTTGGCGGCATGGAAGCGGAGAGCTTTCATTCCTGTTTCCTCCTCATTTGCTCTTGCAACGAGAAGTGAGCAAGCACCGTGCCAGATTGAAATTTATCTGGAAAACACAATCAATTCAATCGATTATCCACCACCGATGATGCTCGTCGCCCGGCATGCATCACTTCTGCTGCAACAGGTGTTGCAGCGGATGCGTCAGTTGAGGCGCTTCAGCCTGCGATGAATGGTGGAACGGTTGACGCCGAGTTTGCGGGCGAGTTCAGAAATATTGTTGCCGCATTCGTCGAGAGCTTGGCGCAGATCGGTGTCACCGTCTGGCCGATCACGTCGGACGGCGCCTCGATGCAGCGCATCAGGCAGGCAGTCCGTGCCGATAACGCCCCCCTCGGACAGCGCAGCGGCCACGCGAAGCACATTCGAAAGCTCACGCAGATTTCCCGGCCAATCGTGATCGAGCAGTCGTTTGCGAGCCTCGGCATCCAGCCGATAGAATTGCGCATTCTCGCGCCCCACACGATGCAATAGCTGATCGATCATGGCATGCAGATCCTGCCTCTCGCGCAATGGCGGCAAGGCAAGCATGACCGCATTCAGGCGATAATAGAGATCCTGCCGGAATTGACCGAGCGTTACCAGTTCGGCCAGATTCCTATGGGAGGCGGAGAGAATGCGCAGGCGCACCGATCGCGCCTTCAACGCCCCGACGGGCTGCACCTCATTTTCGGATAGCACGCGCAGCAGACGGCTCTGCAGGGAAAGCGGCATGTCGCCGATTTCATCCAGAAATAAGGTGCCCCCGTCTGCTTCCTCGATGAGACCGCGCTTACCCTTCTGATTGGCGCCGGTAAAGGCGCCCGGCGCGTAACCGAACAATTCCGATTCCATCAGCTGCTCGGGGATGGCGGCACAATTGACGGCCACGAATTTTCCGCTGCCACCACAACTGTCGTGGATCGCGCGGGCAAGATACTCCTTGCCGCTGCCGGTCTCACCGTGAATGAGGATCGGAATATCGCGGCCGGCGAGCTTTGCCGCCCGGGCCTGCAAGCGCTCCATCGCCGGATCGCCGAAGCTGAGGCTTTCGAAGGCGGATTGAACCTTGGAACCATCAGCAGCCGGCATACGGCGCACGCCGGCAGCCGGAGCAATGGCGCTGGCAAAGACGGCAAGCCCGCTCTTGGCCTTCAGCAACCTGTCTCCATTCGGCCTGCCGCGCATGAATTGCGGCAGGTCGTCCAGCTCGATATCGAAGAAGCGATCGATCGGCTGACCGATGAACTGACGCGTCGAGATACCGCGCATATTCATCGCACGCGCCAAGGCACCGAACCCACCATGCGTCATGCCGGTGATGCGGCCGCTGCCATCGAGCGCGATCGCCGCATCGGGATCGACATCGAGAAATTCCGGCGAGCGTGCCAGGCGCAGCACCCAGTCATTGCGCGTCCGGCTCATCAGATTGGCAAGCTCGATGCGCCGCGCCGTTGAGGCGACGAGATGCAGGGCAAGTTGTTGACTGGCCTTTGCCGTCGGCGAGCGAAGCTGAGAGATGTCGAGAACGGCCGTCAGGTCGCCCAGCGTGTCGAAGATCGGCGCCGCGGTACAGGTCAGTCCGATGTGGCTGGTATCGAAGTGATCATCCTGATGGATGATGACAGGCTCACCCGAGACCATGCAGGCACCGACGGCGCAGGTGCCTGCTCTATTCTCCGACCATTCCGAACCGAGATAGAGCCCCGCTTTGCGCAATTGATTGTCAAACGTCGGGTCCCCCATGAAATCCACGGTGACACCGCGGGCATCGGACAGAAGCAGGACATAGTTCTGCTCAACGACCTGACCGAAGAGCTGCTCGAGGCCGGAGCGGCCGATGCGGATCAACTCCTCCGCCTGCTCTCGATGCTCGCGCAGCTTGGTTTCCGGCACGATATAGGCTTCCTGCGCGGCGGCAGGATCAAGCCTGTAATCGTTCAGACAACGCAACCAGGATTGTACCACCGGCGCATCGCGCGGGCTCGTGGCCCCCATTGCGACACGCTCGATCTCCTTAATGTGCGACAAAGTCGACACCATGGACCGCTCCTCCCGGCCGATATCGTCGCACATTCGCGGTCCCTCAACAATGTGTCTTTCTGCCAGCCAATCATATGTGAGATGTGCAAAACGAGCTTCGGCAGCGTTTGACGCCATTCCGCGTTGGCGTCCTGCCTTGGCCTGTCAGGCTCCTGTCAGCTGAAATGAACATGTTCGCTCCGAAAGGCGACTCAATAGCGCTAGGTTGGATTGGACGAGAACATGCAGGATGCAGGGCTTACCGGAGCGTCGCTGACGATATTTCTAATTAACCTGGATCGGGCAAGTGATCGCCTGACCGATATGCGAGAGAAGCTGGAAAAGATCGGCTTAACGTTCGAACGTGTGCCGGCTATCGACGGCAGCTTGATCGAATTCCCGACCAAGCAGTTCAGCGAAACCTCGTTTCGCTTCATGCATGGCCGCCGGCGAAATCCGGGAGAAGTCGGCTGCTATCTGAGCCATGTCGAATGCGCCAAACGTCTTGTTGCTTCCGATAGCGAATTCGCTCTCATTCTGGAGGACGATCTCGAATTTCCGCCGGATCTCCCAGACATCATCAGCGCCGCGATCGGGCAGGCTGAGCAATGGGATATCCTGCGCCTGTCAACGGTCAGCGCTGGCAGGAAGTTCGAGTTCTCCAAACTTACCAAAGGCCGTAGCCTGGCGATTGCCTTGACCAGGGAAAAGGGATCCGGCGCCTACCTCATCAATCGACGGGCAGCACGATGGTTCGTCGAGGTGCTGCTCCCCATGCGACTACCATTCGATCTGGCTTTTGATCTGGAGTTCTTCCAGGGACTGAAGTCGGCTTTCGTTACTCCCATTCCCATCAACCAGCAGCTCGGGCTGCCCTCTCAAATTCAAGGCATCCGGCAACGGCGGCGTTATCATCGCTCGCGAGCTCACTATCTAACCGTCCTTCCATACCGGCTCTTTGTCGAGGTTAACCGAGTGTGTTTCCGGTTTCTGCGGCTGTCCGGCCATCTGGTACGAGCCCGCCTGCAGCGGCAACACACCGTCGTGCCGCAACCGGTGAGCAGCGATATTCTGGCCTGACCTGACTTACCGGGCGGACCGTCCGTAACGATGCGCATCACGCCGGCCCGAACAGGTAGTGGCGGGGATCGTTGTCGCTTCCATTTTCCCGTCTTGCCCTCCGGCTCTTGCGCCTCACGCAGCAGAATGATTTCATCATATGATTTTTGAGGTTCAGGAGGAGACGTCATGGCAGAACTCGCGCAATCCCTCGCTTCCATTCGCATTCCCGATCTTGCCGGGAAGCGCGTGCTGATAACGGGCGCTTCGACCGGCATCGGTGCAGCGGTCGCACTGGCCTTCGCCGCACAGGGCATGAAGGTCGGCCTGCATTTCAATGCCAGCCGCGAGCCCGCCGAACGGCTGGCTGCCGAGATCAAGGCTGCCGATGGCACGGTCCATCTGATACAGGGCGACGTCTCCAAGGACGGCGAAACAGAACGTGTGATCCAAGACGCTGCCGACGCTTTGGGCGGCCTGGACGGCTTGGTGAACAATGCCGGCGGAATGCTGGGGCGGCTCCCGACATCGGCCATGACCGACGAACATTACGAGCGTGTGATGAACCTCAATGCCCGCTCGGTGCTTGCAGCGACCCGCGCAGCCCACCCCCACCTCAAGAAGCAGGGCGGCTTCGTCATCAACACGACATCGATCGCCGCACGCAACGGCGGCGGCGGCGGCGCGATTCTCTACGCCGCCTCCAAGGGCTTCGTCTCCACGATCACGCATGGTCACGCCAAGGAATTCGTCAACGACAAGATCCGCGTCAATGCGGTCGCGCCCGGCGTCATCGCAACGCCCTTCCATGAACGCTACACGAATGACGAGCAGATGGAATTGCAGCGCAAGACCATCCCGATGGGTTTCGTCGGGACACCTGAAGATTGCGTCGGCGCCTATCTGTTTCTGGCATCCCCGACATTGTCCGGCTACATCACGGGCCAGATCATCGAGGTCAATGGTGGCCAGCTGATGCCGTAAGGCGCCGCGACGATCGACTTCCTGCGCCGGGCAATGCTAGTCTCCGCCCGACGCAGCTTTCCCGCCACAGGAAGATGGAGCGCATGCGAATGGCAAAGACGCCCATTGAGTCTAGACCTGCAACTTCCGTTCAATTGACGCATCCCGAGCGGCTCTACTGGCCGGACGACCACGTGAGCAAGCAGGATCTCCTCGACTACTACGCCTTGGCGTGGCCGCGCATGGCACCCTTCGTCGTCAATCGGCCTCTCGCTCTGCTGCGCTGCCCGGAGGGCATAAGTGGGCCTCGCTTCTTCCAGAAACATGCCTGGAAAGGCCTCAATCCGCATATCATCGAAGTTGCCGACCCCGAGGACGAGGCGAGCGCCAAGTTTCTGAAGATCGAGGACTTTGACGGGCTTGCGGCGCTCGTCCAATCAGCGACGCTGGAAATACACCCCTGGGGCACGACGATAGACCACTGGGAGAAGCCCGACATGATCGTCATGGATCTCGATCCCGGCGAGGATGTCGGCTGGGCTGCGGTCATTACAGCAGCGCAGGAGATAAGAGAACGCTTCACGACCCTCGGCCTTGCGTCGTTCGTCAAGACCTCCGGCGGCAAGGGGCTGCATGTGGTCGCCTCCCTGAAGCCCAATGCGGAGTGGCCAAAGATCAAAGATACGGCCGAAGCCATCGCTCATGCGATGAGCGCCGATAGCCCCGACAAATACTTGTCGGTCGCCAGCAAAGCAAAACGAACGGGCCATATCTTTATCGATTACCTGCGCAACGGCCGGGGCAATACAGCGGTGGCGCCCTATTCGTCGCGGGCACGACCGGGAGCCGCCGTATCGATGCCGATTGCCTGGGAAGAGTTGAAGGACAAAATCGGGCCGGCGACCTTCACCGTCAAGAACGCCACCGCGCGGTTCGGAAATAAAAATGGCGATCCTTGGGCCGACTTTTTTGAAGCCGCAGCGGAACTGAACGCGTGACCTATTTTATAAACGGGATCAAAGCCGGCGTGCTGGCCTTGTAGTCGGCATAGGCGCCGCCGAAGGTCTCGCTCATCCAGCTTTCCTCAATCTGAACGCGGCGCAGAACGGCATAGAGAATGGCCAGGATGGCAAGCCCTGCGGCGATATCGCCACGCGCAATAGCCGAACCGATGACGGCGAGCGTCAGACCCGAATAGATCGGGTGACGCACAAGCGCGTACGGACCGGAACGGATCAGGGCATGGTCTTGCTTGATGGTGATGACACCACTCCAGTTCCGGCCAATGTAAAAGCGCGCCCATATCGCAAAGACAACCCCCATGAACGTCAAAGCCGCGCCGACATAATAGACGTTCAAACTAAGAGGGATGATGAGACTACCCAGAGGTCCAAGCCAGGAACGATGCGCCGCCAGCAGAAATGCACCGAGCCAGATCGGCGCGGTATTGCCGAGGCGCGAGAGGGGATGTTCCTGCCTGACGGTTTTCTTGACGCGAAAAGAGGCGAAGAGCCAGATCAGGATCAGGACGATCCAGCACGCGGGGATGAACTGATAGACGAGCATCGCTTACGCCATATCTTTATCCAATTCCGGATAGTGCCGGAAAATGCCGTTTTCATTGAAAGGAATACGGCGGTCCGATTGCAGATAGCGAGCAATGTTGGGCCGTTTCATGACAGCCGCATGCAGCGCGCTCAGATGCGGATAGCGGTTTGAAAGATGCGCTGTTGCGCGCGGAAAGGCGTAGCGCAATCCTTCGTAGACCTGGAAGAGCGAGAGATCCACATAGGTCAATCCGCTGCCGAAGATATGAGCTGGTCCTTCGGGATTTTGCTGGAGCACCCGCTCGAAATAGCCAAGATATTTCGGGATGCGGTTTTCGATGAATTCTACCGATCGACTTTTGGCCTCCTCCTTCTGATCTTCATAGTATTTCGAGGTGGCAATGGGGTGGTGGGTATCATGCACTTCGGCGACAAAATCGGTAATCGTCAGTTGGAGGCCATTCAACACATGACGCTCGCCCTCATTTTCGGGAGCAAGACCCAACGTCGGCCCAAGATACATCAGTATGTTCGCCACATGCGGAATGATGAGATCCCCATCTTTCAAGAACGGCGGCGCGAACGGGATATCGGCATGGGATCTGCTTCCCATGATCGCCATCATGGCCGGTATTCCCTGCCCCTTGCTTGACGATCCCCGACAAACGTCAACGTATTCGGCGCCCGCCTCCTCGAGCGCCAACCGCACGAACTCCCCGCGACCCTGAATGCTGTCCCAATAGTAAAGCTCATAAGGCATTTTTCTCTCCCACGGCATATGCTGCCGTCTTTGCAGATTGATATGTCGATGCGCCGTATGCGAGCCGGTGCTTTTGGCAGCACAATGCCCTGCTTGTCCTATTGAGAACCTATCACCGAGTTTGCCGAACGAAAGGGGCTTATGCTGCGCAACAAGCCTCCCACCCGGCAATTGGCCCGAATGAGGCCCTCTTCCAATCACCCGTCAGGAATGAGCGCGCTCTTCGTTGCGCTTGCGCGTGGCCGCTGCTTTCTTGGCGGACGCGGACCGCTCGGATGCCGGTCGGTCCGCAGAAGCACGGCCGCCGATCTTGCCACCTTTCTCCGATGATAGGTGGTTCTCCGGGTGGCCGCGACCGGAACCCGATTTCTTGCCGCCGCCACTCTCCTTGTTGACGGTCGCCCATGCTCGTCGCTCGGCTTCATCATGGGAAACGCCGCGGCTCTCATAGCCATCCTCGATATGCTCGGCTTTACGCTTCTGCTTGTCCGTGTAAGCGGATTTATCTCCACGCGGCATGATCTTTCTCCCTAGTTTCGGATGAAAGACCAACCCGTCGTCATGGAAAAGGTTCCGATACCTGACTGGGAGAGCCCCGATTGATAGCGCCGAACCAGGTCCGGCGGCGAGCACGGGGCGTACCATGTCGTTCGGCAGAGGCTGGAAAAAACACCCCGACAGAACGGTCGATGATCAGAATAAGGATCAATGCCGCCAGGAGATAGAGCGCGGCAAGCGCGAGAAGGGATGTCATCGTGTCATCCCCGCCTGGCCCAGGCTGGTGCGACGACGGCACGTTACAACGATCGTCGACACGGCAACTTCCAGATCATCGATATAGCTATTGCGCATGGCGGGGCTCCCTAACCCGCTCCAGTAGCACCGATGTGTGACAATTATTCCGTGCCTTGAGGCCAAGCTACCGAAATTATTGCGAATATCTCGACATCAACCATCAAAAAACGAGCGGCTCGACGCTCATCATCGAGCCGCCCTCGCCTCCGCCGCACTCAGGGGCGGCACTTGCATCAGGCCTTGGCTTTGTCAGCCTTCTTCGGGGTCCGCCTCGTAGTAGGCTTGTCCGCCGTCACTTCGACGGCGGCAGCTACATCGACCGTCGGCTTGCGCTTCGCCTTTGATTTCGCGCCGAGCTTGCTTTCCTTGCCCACGCTCTTCTCAAGTGCGACGCGCTCGCTGCTTGCCTGCTGCCAGTGCGTAACGTCACGACCAGAAGGATGACCTTCCTCCTCCCAGATGGCATATGCACGTTTCTTGATCCATTCGTCCCGAGATTCCAACATCTGCTGTTCTCCGTTCGCATCAATGAACATGATTGGTGATCGATGCCCGTTCTTGAAACGCGGGCTTTCATACCTCCCCCGAGCAACCAGGACCCCATGCTTGTCGTTGGGTCATGGGGCGATTTCGCGAATCCCGGCTCTCGAACCGCAGTGGCGCTTCACACTAGGAACACAGAATACCGAGGGGGACGGTAGCGAAGCGGCCGAACGCCGATACTATGAGCGTGACAAACACCCCGTTCAATTAAAAATATCTAATAGGATCGGCTTTCGCACCGAAAACATCCATCTATCAAAGATCGCAAAGCGGCTGATTGCAGCTTTTGCGGTCGTGGATATACTCGCGGCATGATTGACCTTGTGGCTGCCCATTGGGGCCAAATTCTTGCCGTCCTCTCGATTGCGATGGGAGCAGCCGCCGCGATCCACGCCGCCATGACCAAGGAGGATGTCCGGGCCGCGATCGGCTGGGTCGGCGTCGTCATCCTGTCGCCTGTCGTTGGCGCCCTGCTCTATGCCGTCGCAGGCATCAACCGCATCCGCCGGGCCTCTCTCGGTTCACAGCGCGACGCTCTCTTTCGCGAGAACACCCTTGGCAAGCTCGCCAGCTTCGACGCCGCGGACGATCAGGTGCGACGACATTTCGGCGATCGCTTCGGCTCGATGAAAACGCTTGGCGACCGTGTCGTGCGCTACACGATGAGCACGGGCAACACCATCGAAATGCTGACAAGCGGCGATGTTGCCTATGCTGCGATGAAAGCCGCGATTGACGGCGCCGAGCGCGCCATCCTGATGGAAACCTATATATTCGACCGCGATCCCATCGGCCTGCGGATCGCCGACGCGCTGATCGCGGCTGTCAAACG
Source organism: Rhizobium sp. ASV20 (assembly GCF_016429015.1). Lineage (GTDB taxonomy): Bacteria > Pseudomonadota > Alphaproteobacteria > Rhizobiales > Rhizobiaceae > Rhizobium. The sequence continues at coordinate 35,289 of NZ_JAELTU010000031.1, read as the reverse complement.
CGGCGTCAGCGTGCGCGTCCTCATAGATGCGGTCGGCGCCCGTTATTCGGTGCCGAGCATCATGGGTTATCTCAGTCAGGGCGGCGTCGACGTCGACGTCTTCAACGGCAATGTCATCATAGGACTGAGATTGCCCTATGCCAATCTGCGCACCCACCGCAAGATTCTGAGCATCGACGGGCGGATCGCGTTTACGGGCGGCATGAACATACGCCAGGGCTTCACGCAGGAATTCGCCCATGAGCACAGCGCACGCGACATGCATTTCTGCGTGACGGGTCCGGCGGTTGCCGATCTCTTCAACACCGCTGCCGAGGACTGGCGCTTCACCACAGGCGAAGCTCTTGATAGCGACGAATGGCGGATTGCCGTCCCCACCAACGAGCCCGGAGCGCCCGTCTTCATGCGCGTCGTCGCCTCGGGGCCTGACCGAAGCCTAGAGACCAACCACAAGATGCTCATCGGCGCACTGTCAGTGGCGCATAAGACCATCCGCATCATGTCGCCCTATTTCCTGCCGGATCGGGAATTGATCAGCGCGCTCGTCACAGCGGCAAGGCGCGGCGTAGAGGTCGACATCGTCGTACCGGCGGCCAACAATCTCGTGCTGGTGGACCGTGCCATGACTGCGCAATTCGACCAGATGCTGAAGAACTACTGTCGCATCTGGCGTGCCGAGGGCCCGTTCAACCATTCCAAACTTCTGGCGATCGACGGCATTTGGGCCTATGTCGGCTCGTCCAATCTCGATCCGCGATCGCTGCGCTTGAATTTCGAAGTTGATCTGGAGGTGCTCGATCGCGGTTTTGCCGGCACGATCGATGACCATATCGGCGCTATCCTGGAGACGGCACATCCGGTCGATCTCGAGAAACTGCGGGCGCGCCCCTTCGTCGTCAGGCTGATCGAAAAGGTACTTTGGCTCGGCTCGCCCTATCTCTGAGAGCAACGCATAGAGACAAACTGTCCCTGTTACAGCCTTTTTACATGACAAGGCCAACCATCGGTTCCTATACTCCGGCTGTTATGCCCGACATGGTCTGATCAAGGAACGGTCGACGGATAAATGAGAAAAAACAAAGAAAGTCTCCGTGCGAGCATTCTGGAAAGCCTGAAGAACCGAAGCAAGTCGCGTCCCAGGCCAGCAGGTAAGCCCGACCGTCCGGAAGGCACGCTGATCGCCTCTTACAACGTCCACAAATGCGTCGGCGCCGACCGCCGCTTCGACCCGGAGAGAACAAGCCGGGTCATTCATGAAATAGACGCCGACGTCATCGGCCTGCAGGAGGCTGATACGCGCTTTGGGGAGCGCACCGGCCTGCTCGACCTGCGCCGGCTCGAACGAGAAACCGGACTCATCCCGGTACCGATCGCCGGCACCCGCAAGGCACATGGTTGGCATGGCAATGTCGTCCTGTTCAAACAGGGTACAGTGCGCGACGTGCACCAGATCAAGCTGCCAGGGCTTGAACCGCGCGGCGCGTTGATTGCCGAGATCGAGCTGGCGCGTGGGGGCAGCATCAGGATCATCGCCGCTCATCTCGGCCTGCTGCATCGCTCGCGCGCCCAGCAGACCCGGCTGATCGTCGACCTCATGAACAATGGCGGCGAAATGCCGACCATTCTGCTCGGCGATCTCAACGAATGGCGGCTGGGCGACCGCTCGTCGCTCAATACCTTCCAGAACGCTTTCGGGCCGTTGCCTCCGGCCGTACCGAGCTTCCCGTCGACTCTGCCGCTTCTGGCGCTCGATCGCATCATGGCGAACCGGCGAGGCATGATTTCTGCTGTCGAAGTCCATGACTCGCCATTGGCCCGGGTCGCCTCCGATCATTTGCCCATCAAGGCCGTCGTCAGCCTCGGATCACACGGGGCGGCAGCCGAGGCGCAGTCTCAAACGGCCGGAACTTGAGGTCCATCCGCGGGTTCAACATGGCCGTCACGGCCCAAAGAAAGGCCGTGACGAAAGCCAAACCGGGTATCAGGCGGGATTGATGGCCGCGAAGACTTCGTCGTAACGCCCTTCCCGCTCAGCCGAACGGCGCGCATGATCGCGCTCGACCAGCACTTCGCCCTTCGGATGTCTTCCCGTTTCCAGTAATTTCATGACCTCAGCCACATAGGCAGCGACGGGTATGGCGCGTGGATCAGACACTTGATGGCTGCCAGTAAGCTCGGTCTGCACGTAAGGCGGCGAAAGCTCAAGCACTTCGACCGGAATGTTGCGAAGCTGATGTCGCAGCGACTGCAGCCAGGAATGCAGGAACGCCTTGCTGGCGCAATAGGTCGGGAAATCTGCGCGCGGAATGAACGCAAGGTTTGAGCTGGTCGCCATGATCACAGCTTCTTTCTGGCTCTTGAGCAGCGGCAGGAAAGCCGCCGTGGCGCGCAATATGCCCATAATGTTCGTCTCGACGATCGCTTGGGCGTCGGAAACATCCCAACCGTCTGCGGTCATATCCTCCGAACGGGAAATGCCGGCATTGGCGACAAGCATGTTGAGTTCGGGAAAGCACGCCCGCACGTCGCTTGCGAGCTTGGATACTGAGTTGGGGTCATCCAGATCGAGCCGCAATCCCACCAATCCAGGGCGGTCTGAAGCGATCTCCTCAAGCAGGGATTGGCGCCGTCCGGTAATGATGACGCGATTGCCGCGGTCATGGAAAGCCTCGGCGAGCGAGCGGCCGATTCCGCTGGTGCCGCCGGTGATGAGGATGGTGTTTCCAGTCATTCGCATAGTTTTGCTCCATCGTTTCGTTTGGCCATGGGCCGACGATTTGACCGTTTGCGATTTCCCTTTCAGGGACGTCCGCGGAACGGCCGTTTAGAGCGCTCACCTGTTCGATGGCCTGTCATTTGCTTGCTGCGGCTCAGCTGCAGCGAAACAAGGCGGCTCTACGGGGTCGCGCCAGCGCCAGATGGGGAAACGTCGTCTTTCTGCACCACTCGATTGCGGCCTTGCCATCGTGACAAAGGGAAGCACCAAGTACCCGATCGTTACGCTCGAGTGAAACAGGCTTGCCTGACGGCATGCCAACACGCGGTAGGGCGGTTGAGCCAACAAGCAGCCAAGGATCGGATGTTGAGAAAACGAAGTCATACCATAAACGCCTCATGCATCGAGACCTCCCTGCTGGGACCTTCTCGACAAAGGCGCGTTGGATGACGGTAACGCCTACGACAGTGCTGCACGAGCAACCGTGATCCGGGCTCTAGCGCGACAGCCTGCATGCTGTCAAGAGAAGGCTTCCCCGCATGCGGGGAAGCTTCGGAACCCGGACGCGGTAGTCATCGCCCGCGAAGGGAAGGTCTCCGGCCCATTTGCACGAAAACCAGATATGGGCGAATTACGTGAGAACCGCATGCGGAGGAATGGCGCCGCTACGCCTTTCGCCCAGGGCAGAGAGGATCGCAACCACGCAGGCCAGAACAAGCGCGAAAGCACCGAGCACCGGCAAACTGCGATAGCCATACCCTCCCTCAAGCAAAGCGGCGCCCACGATCGCTGCAATAGCGATCCCGATGTTGAACCCCGATGGAATAAGCGAGGAGGCTAGGCTGGGTGCGTCGGCGGTCCACATCAGAATACGGGCTTGAATCGGGGTGCCGATTGCAAAATTGAGAGCACCCCAAACAAAGATCGTCACGGTCATCGCCACGGGATAGGGGCTGGCCATATAGAGAACAGCGAGTGTTACGGCCTGAATGGCGAGCAACGCGATCAGCGAGGGCATGAGCTTCCAATCCGACAGCCGCCCCCCGATGAAAACGCCAAGTGTTGCCCCAACGCCATTGAGCAGGAGCACCCAGGGAATGACCATGGCGTCAAGACCCGTCACCTCCCGCAGAAGCGGCGTTATATAGGTGAAGGGCACCATCTGTCCGATCATCAGGGCAAGCATCATGATGAGGGACGTCCAGACCTGCTGACGACCAAGCACGCGCACTTCTTTGCCCAGATGGCCGGACTGCTGGGGCTCGTTTTTGGTTTGCGGAATAAGTACCCATATCGCGATCAGTGCGAGAACGCCAACGATGGTCATCGCCCAGAATGTCGTCCGCCATCCCCATAGGCCGCCAATAGCGGCGCCTGCGGGCACGCCGATGATGTTCGAAACCGTGAGACCGGCGAGAATGACGGAAACGGCGCGACCACGAAACTCCTGCCGAACAAGACCAACTGCAACCACCATGGCGATGCCGAAATAGGCGCCATGGGCAACGGCGGTAGCAATGCGGAAGGCCAGCATGGTGGCAAAGCTGGGCGCAAGCGCACAAGCGATTTGGCCCAGGCAAAATGCAATTGTGAGGGCAAGAAGAATGCTGCGACGCGAGACCTGCCGCGTGGCCATTGTCAGGAATGGCCCGCCAATTGCGATACCCAAGGCATAGCCGGAGACCAGATACCCCGCGAAGGGAATGGAGACGCCCAATCCCTGGGCCACATCCGGGAGAATACCCGCAATGACAAATTCCGTAGTGCCAAACGCGAAAGCGGCCAGAAACAAAGCAAATAGGGGTAAGGGCACGTCCATCTCCCACATAAAGACATAAGGATTTCTTTATATTACGGCAACAGGGACATCAAGTACGGGTTGCAGGAAAGTGAGCGCAAAGGCGCGTTCCACGGAAACTGTTTGAGGCTGTTGCAAAAGAGAGCCGCTGACAAGGCAGCCCTTGTCGACGGCATTGTGCGATCAATGCCGAAGGTCTTCGCGGAAATTGCGGGGCGCGCCTGCAACGTTGGCTATTTCCCGCGGATCAGGCTCCGATAGCGCTGTTGGCTGCCCATAAGATGTCGGCGCATAGCAGCTCTGGCGGCTTCCTCGTCCCGGTCGGAGATCGCCTCGGCAATCTGCCGATGTTCGGCCTGAATTTGCGTGATGTAGTCGGCTCCGGCATCTGTGTCACCGTGATCAAGCAGGAAAGAGCGAGGGATCATGTTTTTGCCGCTCAGCTCCAGAAACTCCTTGAAGCGCGGATTGTTGGTCGCGTCTGCTATGGCCAGGTGAAAGGCAAAATCGGCGTCCGATGTGGCGACGCAGGCGCGCAAGGCACGATCGATATCCTTGCAACGTTCGAGGATTGCTTCCTCCTGTGCGGGCGAGCGGCGAATGGCCGCAATCGCCGCCGCCTCCGTCTCGACGGCGGTGCGCAGCTCCAGCATTTCGATAATCGAGGAAATGCGGGCGGGATCCGTCGCCAGCAGACCTGCCGAGGGAAAAGACTGCGTCGCACTAACGAAGACGCCGACACCGTGCCGCACGTCCACAAGGCCGTCGGCACGCAGCGATGCAATCGCCTCCCGAATGACCGTGCGGCTGACGTTGTAGCGCTTTGTCAAACCACTTTCGCTCGGCAGCCTTTCGCCGGGCGTCGACGCACCGCCGAGAATATCCTGGCGCAATTGCTGAGCGACGTGGTCGACAAGGTTACGCTTGCCGGAAGGCTTTTCCTCATCCTCTTTCCTTGCGATCATGCCCTCGCGCCGCATCTCATTCTTCCTCAGTTTTGGCCGCCAATCCTACAGATATATGATGACTGGCAAAAGGACATATTATAACTTGCCCGCAACGAGATCGATCGGGAGACAATCATGTTGAAAACTCTGCTGCTCACAGGCGCTGCCGGCGGCGTCGGTCAGGCACTCAGGCCGCTTCTGTCACAAATTGCGGAAAACGTCGTGCTGTCCGATCTCAACCCGATACGTGACCTCAGACCGAGCGAACGTTTTGTCGCCTGCGATCTCGCCGACCGCGATGGCGTCAACTCTCTGGTCACAGGGATTGATGGCATCATCCATCTCGGCGGAATCTCCGTTGAAAAACCCTTCGACATGATCCTGCAGGGCAATATCGTCGGCCTCTACAATCTCTACGAGGCCGCACGCGCTGCCGGTAGACCACGCATCGTCTTTGCGAGCTCGAACCACACGATCGGCTTCTATCGGCGCGACGAGCGCATCGACAACAAGGTGCCGACGCGGCCGGATTCGCTTTATGGTGTTTCAAAGGTCTTCGGCGAGGCAGTTGCCAGCCTCTACTTCGACAAGTTCGGCCAGGAAACATTGTCGGTCCGCATCGGCTCCTGCTTTCCGGAACCCCGCAACACGCGCATGCTGGCGACCTGGTTCAGTGTGCGGGACTTTCTCTCCCTCTGCGGCTGCGCTTTCGACGCGCCGCGTCTCGGGCACACGGTTATTTACGGCGTCTCCGACAATGACGAGCAATGGTGGGATAACACCAATGCTGCCTTCCTCGGCTGGAGACCAAAGGATAACGCCGCCCACTGGCGAGCTGAAATCCTGTCGAAAACACAGCAGGACGATCCGAACGATCCGGCGGTCATTTATCAGGGCGGCGGCTTCGCATCAGCCGCTCATCCGGAAGACTGATCAGCCAAACTCGCCCCGACAACAAAGACCGGCTTCAGGCAACGTTGCGGAACAAGGTCCAGCGGGTCGGCCTGAAAGCAATGCGATTGCGATCGAGAGCATCCGCCTTGTTCGGCGGCAGCTCGATCTCGATATTATCGTGGTTTGCGCCGATATTGAGCTCAAGATGCCGTGTGCCAGCAACTCGACGGCTAGCGGTAAGCAAACCGGCGATAGAGCCGCCGTCACCTTCCTGTAGCTCTATGTCGTGCGGCCGGAAATAGAGATAGGCCTCTCCATCAGGCTCGTGCGGTGTGCTCAACCCCAACGGCCTGTCTTCGAACCATATTTCGCCGCTGGCTATGCGCACCTTGACGCGATTGGATTGTCCGATGAAGCCATAGACGAAAGGAGAATTCGGCGTGTCGTAGATCTCGTCCGGCGTGCCGACCTGCTCGATGGCGCCCTTGTTGAGCACGACGACACGATCGGCAAGCTCCAGCGCCTCTTCTTGGTCATGCGTTACGAAAACCGTGGTGTGGCCGGTCCGATCATGGATCTCCCGCAACCACTTGCGCAGATCCTTACGCACCTGAGCGTCGAGCGCACCGAATGGCTCGTCCAGAAGCAGGACGTTCGGTTCGACCGCCATTGCGCGCGCCAGTGCGACGCGCTGGCGCTGACCGCCTGAAAGCTGTGCCGGATAACGCTTCTCCAGACCGTTCAATTGCACCAGTTCCAAGAGCTCCATCGCGCGCCTGCGAATTTCGTCGCGTGGCGGACGGCGCGATGCCGAACGGACCTTGAGGCCGAAGGCGATGTTCTCCAGCACGGTCATGTGCCGAAACAAAGCGTAGTGCTGGAACACGAAGCCAATGTTGCGCTGCTGCACGGTCTTTCGCGAGGCGTCATCTTCACCGAAGAAGATCCTGCCTTCTGTTGGCGTTTCCAGACCGGCAATGAGGCGCAGCAGCGTCGTCTTACCCGAGCCGGACGGACCGAGAAGCGCGATCAGCTCGCTTGAGCGGATATCCAGGGACACGTCATGCAATGCGGGAAAGCGACCGAATTCCTTGCGCAGATTTTGAACGCGAACTTCCATCAAAAATTCCTTCAGTGACGCCGGCTGGCTGCGATCTCTTCGCTGTAGCGCATTTCCAGCAGTGTCTTCAGCAGCAGTGTGACAAGGGCAAGCAAGGCCAGAAGCGTAGCAACGGCAAAAGCCCCTGAGAAATTATATTCGTTGTAAAGGATCTCGACCTGCAGCGGCATGGTGTTGGTTTCGCCGCGGATATGACCCGAAACGACCGAAACCGCCCCGAACTCGCCCATCGCGCGGGCATTGCAGAGCAACACGCCGTAGAGCAGGCCCCATTTGATATTCGGCAGGGTCACATACCAGAAGGTCTGCCAGCCATTGGCGCCGAGCGAGAGAGCGGCCTCTTCATCGGCGCTGCCCTGCTCCTGCATCAACGGGATCAATTCACGCGCCACGAAGGGGAAAGTCACGAACATCGTCGCCAGAACAAGCCCGGGAACAGCAAAGAGGATCTGGATACCGTTGCCCTGCAGCCATGGTCCGAGCAGGCTGTTGGAACCAAACAACAGAACGAACACCAGGCCCGAGATGACCGGGGAAACAGAGAAAGGCAGATCGATGAGAGTCGTGAGGAACGCCTTGCCCTTGAACTCGAACTTGGCGATCACCCATGCGGCTGCGACGCCGCAGACAAGGTTGAGCGGCACGCTGATGCCGGCGACGATCAAGGTCAGCCGGATGGCCGCGAAGGTCTCCTCGTCAACCAAGGCATCGAAAAATGTCTCGACGCCCTTGCGAAACGCTTCGACGAATACGGCTGCGAGCGGCAGAAGCACCATCAGCGTCAGGAAGACCAGCGAAATCAGCACAAAGATGATGCGAGCAACCCGGCTTTCCGTGATGACCGACTGCTCCACAGCGGGGGCGGCAGAAAGATCATGCGCCATAGCCGTACCTCCTTCTGCTCCAGGCCTGAATGAGATTGATGATCAGAAGCATGGTGAAGGAGATGAACAGCATCACGGTCGCAATCGCTGTCGCTGCCGCGTAATTGTATTCCTCGAGGCGGATGACGATCAGCAGCGGCGCGATTTCCGAAACGTACGGTTTGTTCCCAGCGATAAAGATGACCGAGCCGTATTCGCCGGCGGCACGAGCAAAAGCCAGCGCAAAGCCTGTGAGCGCAGCAGGCGCCAAGCCGGGCAGCAGGACGCGGGTTATCGTCTGGAAGCGGCTTGCTCCCAAGGTCGCCGCCGCCTCCTCCACCTCGCGGTCGATCTCTTCCATGACGGGCTGGGCAGTACGCACGACGAAGGGCAGACCAACGAAAATGAGCGCTATGACGATACCGATCGGCGTGAAGGCTATCCTGATGCCGAGTGGCGCCAGGAACTGGCCGATCCAGCCGTTCGGCGCATAAAGCGTCGTCAGCGCGATACCGGCGACTGCCGTCGGCAGAGCAAAGGGCAAATCGACCATGGCGTCGAGAATGCGCTTGCCGGGAAAGCGGTAGCGCACCAAGACCCAGGCCAGGATGAGACCCAGTACGGCGTTGACGAGCGCGGCAATGAAAGCGCCGCCAAAGCTCATTCGCAGCGCATAGAGGGTGCGGATATCAAGAGCCAGCTCCCAGAATTTCGACCAGCCGAGAGCGCTGCTCTTCCACAGCAATCCTGACAGCGGAATGAGAACGATGAAGATGAGCCAAGCCAAGGTAACGCCGAGCGCCAATCCGAAGCCCGGAATGACACTCGGCTGCCGAAACCGCCACCGTTTGCGGGTTATGGAATGCATTCAGTCTTATTGCCCCGGCTTGTAGATCTGATCGAAGACGCCACCGTCATCGAAGAACTTCGGCTGAGCTTGGCTCCATCCACCGAAATCGTCAATCGTCGCGAGCTTCAAGGCCGGGAAACGGGCGATATCCTTGGGGTCGGCCGCTTCCGGCTTGGTCGGCCGGTAATAGTGCTTGGCGGCGATCTTCTGACCTTCGTCCGAGTAGAGATAGTTCAAATAGGCTTCCGCGATCTTGCGGGTGCCTTTCTTGTCGACATTGCCATCGACGACGGCGACCGGAGGATCGGCGCGGATTGAGACAGACGGGGTTACGATCTCGAATTTATCGGGGCCGAGTTCGTCGAGCGAGAGATAGGCCTCGTTTTCCCAGGCAAGCAGCACGTCGCCGAGCCCGCGCTGTACGAAAGTCGTCGTCGCACCGCGTGCGCCGGTATCGAGCACCGGAACATGCTTCAATAGCTTGGAAACATAATCCTGCGCCTTGGCATCATCCGCGCCATTGGCCTGCTTGGCCCAGGCCCATGCCGCCAGAATATTCCAGCGAGCGCCACCCGATGTCTTCGGGTTCGGAGTGATGACTTCGACGCCATCCTTAACGAGGTCCGGCCAATCCTTGATGGCCTTCGGGTTCCCCTTGCGCACCAGGAAAACGATTGTCGAGGTGTAAGGAACCGAATTGTTCGGGAACTTGGTTTTCCAGTCGGCCGGGATCTTGTGCGTCGCCTTGGCGATTGCGTCGATATCGCCTTCAAGCGCCAGCGTCACGACATCGGCGTCGAGACCATCGATGACAGAGCGAGCCTGTGCACCGGAACCACCATGCGAAGCCTTGATGTTGATCGTTTCGCCGGTGTCCTTCTTCCACTTCGCAGCAAAGACGGTGTTGAAATCCTTATACAACTCACGCGTCGGATCGTAGGAAACATTCAGAAGCGTCTTGTCTGCCGCCCATGTCGGCGCAACCGCCGCAATCGAAAAACTGCCGATCAAAACTGCGGTGGCGAGAAGCCGGGAAAGCCTTATCGTCTGCATGGATGAACCCCCTTCGTTTGCCCCTAAACCCTATCAACTTGGTCGTATAAAGTAACGAAGACAGTTCCCGTTTTCAGGAACTTCGGAGAACAGCATCCCATAGAATCTGGAAAAATGAAATCACATTCCAGCGCAATAGCACAGCGCCACAATCGCCAGTAACCGATGCCGGGATCAGACCTGAAAGATGGAGTAGAGTTCGTCAGCGCTTTTTGCCTGCTTCATCGCAGCCTGCACGCCTTCGGTCCTCAGACGTCTTGCGATGGCGGCCAGCACATTCAGATATTCGCTGCGGCCGCCCTCCCCGAAAAGCAACACGAAGGCCCATTCGGTCGGAATGTCGTCGATGGCCTCGAAGTCCACCGGTTGAGCGAAACGGGCCAGAAGGCCGCGTGGCCGCGTCATGCCCGCAATTGCAGCATGTGGAACCGCGACGCCATTGCCGATGCCGGTCGTGCCAAGCTTCTCGCGCGTCTCGAGCGCCCGCAGAACGGCAGCGCCGTCGAGGCCGAAACAGCTCGCGGCTTTCGTAGACAGTGTCTGCAAGGCTCGCCACTTTGTCGGCGCAGCCACTCCGATGAAGACATGCTCGGGCAGGATGATCGTGGAAAGGTCCATGGTCGCTCTTACGGGTCGGACAATCGATGAATGATGAACAAGCTCGCGGATATCAGTCGGGCAAAGGCCGCCCGACTGATATCCCAAATCCGTCATCTCATTCCGGTTCACGAAGGCGATAGCCGACGCCGGTTTCGGTGGTGATGTAGTGGGGTTGATCGGGGATTTGCTCGATCTTCTGCCTGAGCTGGCGAACATAGACACGCAGATATTGCACATCCGCGGCCGGCCCCCAGATCTGCTTCAGCAGGAACTGGTGGGTCAGCACCTTGCCGGCATGCTGAGCGAGCACACGCAGGATGTCATACTCCTTTGGTGACAGCTTGATCTCGCTGCCATCCACCTTGACGATGCGCTTGACGAGATCGATCGAAAGGCCGCCGGTCTGGAAGATCGCCTTTTCGCCCTGCTGCTGCAGACGGTGGCGCAAGGCGACGCGAATGCGCGCCGCAAGCTCGTTAACACCGAATGGCTTGGTGATGTAGTCGTCCGCGCCGCTTTCCAGGGCTTTGACGATACCAGCCTCATCGGTGCGGCTCGACAGGATCACCACCGGTATCTGCACCCCGTCTTCACGCCATTCGATCAAAAGATCCTGCCCGGATTTGTCAGGCAGACCGAGATCGAGCACGACCAGATCGGGCCGATCCTCGTTGACCGAAGCCTGGGCGGCGGCGGCATTCTGGGCCTCATTGACAACGTAGCCCTGGGCACCGAGGCCGACACGCAACAATTTGCGGATCGGCGGCTCGTCATCGACGACGAGAATCTTGACGGCAGTCGTGTTCATTTCAATTCATCCAGCTTCGGGACATCGATTGGTCTTGGCATGCGGATGGTAAAGACCGCGCCTTGGCGATCCGTTCGGTTGCCGGCGGTAATGGTGCCGGCCATGGCCTCGACAAAGCCGCGGCAGATCGAAAGGCCGAGCCCCGTGCCCGCCCTCACCTGATCGCCCTTGCGGACCCGATAGAACGTATCGAAGACGCGCTCGAGATCGGCGGGTGGGATGCCAAGCCCTTCGTCCATAACCCGAAAGACGATATTGTCGATATCGGCCCAGGCTTCGAGACGAATGGCCGAACCATCCGGGGCATATTTCGCGGCGTTGTCGAGCAGATTGAACAGAACCTGCTCGAACAGTACAGGATCGACCTTCACCATCGGCAGATCGGCAGGTATCTGGACCTCGACGCGATGGCGGCTGAGGATTTTCTCCGCGCGACGCAGGGCGCTGCCGACGATGTCGCCGCCATAGTGCAGCGCATAATTCGGCTCCATTGCACCCGACTCGATCTTGGTCATGTCGAGCAGGTTGACGATGAAACGATTGAGCCGTTCGGATTCATCGATAACCGTCGACAGAAGGTCGACGCGATCCTCAAGCGGCAAGGTTTCCAGATAGTCGCGCAGTGTTCCCGCTGCCCCCATGATCGCAGCAAGCGGCGTCTTCAGGTCATGGGAAATGGAGGTCAGCAACGCCGAGCGCAGTCGGTCCGCCTCGACGGCCAGCTTGGCCCGGTCGACATCCGCCACCAGTTGCACGCGCTCGATGGCAAGCGCCGCCTGATCGGCGAGAGCGTCGAGCAGGCGCTGCTGCTCCGGCGTCAAAAGCGGGCCGTCGCGGCGATCGCTGTCGAGACCGATAACGCCGACCGCTGTGCGGCCAGTCCGCAAGGGAACGTAGAGACGCTTGGCGCCTGGCAGGGTATCGGCGCCACGACCGGCGGCGTGATTGTGTTCCCATGCCCACCGCGCCGCCGCGATATCCGCATCGTCAAGCGTATCGTCGGGCGGATAGCCGGCCCTGACGGCGATCGTTCCGTGCTCCGGTAGAAGCAGAACGACCCGCAGCTTCAGCATCGAGGCCAATTGAAAGGCCGTCGCCCACAATACGTCATCGAGCGTGCCGGTTCCGGCAAGTTTCTTGGAGAACAGATAGAGGTCTTCCGTTGTTCGCGCACGCTGGCGGGCGGCAAAAGCTTGCCGCTGCACCGTCGCCGTCAGGTTGCTGGCAATGATCGCAACACCGAGGAAGAAGAAGAATGCCAGCACGCTTTCCGGGTCGCTGATCGTCAGCGTGTAGCGCGGCGTCAGGAAAAAGAAATTGAACGCAAGAGCGCCGAGAATACAGGAATAAAGCGCCGGACGCAGGCCCTGCGTTACCGCGCTGGCGAGAACTGCCATCAGGAAGACGAGCGCCAGATTGCGGACATCCAGCACCTGATCGAGGATGACGCAGAAGCCCAAGGCAATGGCGACATAAAGCGTCGCCAGAGCATAGCCGCGCAACTGGAAGGGAGGCGGCGAAGGCGCCACCTTGACGCCACGGTTCGCGGCCTGACCATCCGCATCGCTACCGGAAATGACATGGACACTGATGTCCCCGGCCTTGCGAATGAGATCGTAGGAAACCGAACGCCGCGACCAGTCGCGCCACGACCCGATCTTCGGCGAGCCGATGACGATATGAGTGACGTTGTTGCTGGCCGAGTGGCGAAGCAACTCCTCAGCTACTTCCCGACCCGGAAGGGTTATGGCTTCGCCGCCGAGCTGCTCGGCAAGCCTGAGCGTTGCGGCAATCGTGTCGCGTTGCGCCTCGGTCAGGCTGATCGAGCGATTGGTTTCCACATAAACGGCTGCCCAAGGCCCACGCAGACGCGACGCCATACGCGCCGCATAGCGAACGAGCGAAGCGGAGCGCGGATGATGGTCGATGGACACCAGCACACGCTCGCCGGCGGCCCACGGCCCGGGGATCGCATGGGCCTGCATATGGGTCAAAAGCTGATCGTCGACACGTTGCGCCGTGCGTCTCAACGCCAGTTCGCGCAGCGCCGTCAGATTGCCTGGCGTGAAATAGTTGGTCAGCGCCCGCTCGGCCGTCTTCGAGACATAGACCTTGCCATCGTGAAGGCGCTTGATGAGATCATCGGGGGTCAGATCGATAATCTCGACGTCATCGGCAAGATCGATGATCGAATCCGGCACCGTTTCCCTGACGCGGATACGCGTGATCTGCGAAACGACATCGTTCAGGCTTTCGACATGCTGGATATTCAGCGTCGTATAGACGTCGATACCGCGCTCCAGCAATTCCTTGACGTCGAGATAGCGCTTCGGATGCCGGCTGCCATGCGCATTCGTGTGCGCAAGCTCGTCCACCAGGACCAATCCAGGCCGACGCGTCAGGATGGCGTCAAGATCCATCTCCTCGAGCGCCCTGCCCTTGTAGTCGACCGCGACACGCGGGATGATTTCAAAGCCCTCGACTAGGGCCTGTGTCTCGCGCCGACCATGTGTCTCGACCACACCGACGACCACATCCACCCCGTCGGCGATCTTCGCCCTGCCCGATATAAGCATCTCATAGGTCTTGCCGACACCGGGCGCCGCGCCCAGAAAGATCTTCAGCCGTCCGCGCGCCTCTGCCTTTGCTTTTTCCAAAAGTGCGTCGGGCGAAGGCCTGCTCATCATGTCGCGGCTATCATCTGCCATCGGTGGGTGGTCTTTCATGACGAGGTTGAGACGGCACAGACCGTCTCAACCTGTTCAACTTACTGTTTCATAGAAGCATCGAGGACTTGGTTCAATGCCAGTACGTTGACGACAGGCTCGCCGAGGACGCCGAATTCCCGGGATTCGACGGCAGCATCGACAATCGCCTTGAGCTTGGCCTCATCCATGTTGCGCGCCTTGGCCACGCGCGGAATCTGGAAGTAGGCGGCATCCGGCGAAATGTCCGGGTCAAGACCGCTGCCCGAGGTCGTTACCATATCCATCGGAACGGGCGTGTTCGGGTTCTGCGCCTGCAACGTCGCTGCATCACCCTTGATGCGGGTGATCAAGCTCGAATTGGTCGGGCCGAGATTGGAACCGCCGGAGTTGGCTGCGTTGTAGGGCGATGAGATCGTCTTGGTCGCGTCGTTGGGGTCGGTGTCGGTCGTAGCCGAAGGACGACCATGGAAATACCGGTCCGTCGTGAAGTTCTGGCCGATCAGGCTGGAGCCGACGACCTTGCCGTCCTTTTCCACCAGGCTGCCATTGGCCTGATGGGGGAAGAGAGCCTGGGCGGCACCCGTCATGGCGAGCGGATAGGCAAGGCCGGTCAGGACGGTTGTGGCGACGACCATGACGATGGCGGGTCTGATTTGTTTCAACATGAGAGAAACTCCTTAGGCGAGGCCGATGGCGTTGATCGCCAGATCGATGGCCTTGATGCCGATGAAGGGAACGATGATGCCGCCGAGGCCGTAGATCAGCAGATTGCGGCTGAGCAGCGCGCCGGCACCGATCGGACGATAGCGAACGCCCTTCAGCGATAGCGGGATCAGCGCAACGATGATCAAAGCATTGAAGATGATGGCCGAAAGAATGGCGCTCTGCGGCGTGGCCAGCCCCATGATGTTCAGCATCTTCAGCTGCGGATAGAAGGCGATGAACATGGCCGGGATGATGGCGAAGTACTTCGCGATATCATTGGCGATGGAGAAGGTGGTCAGAGCGCCGCGGGTCATCAGCAACTGCTTGCCGATCTCGACGATCTCGATCAGCTTGGTCGGGTCGCTGTCGAGGTCGACCATGTTGCCGGCCTCGCGCGCTGCGACCGTGCCGGTGTTCATGGCCACGCCGACGTCGGCCTGGGCAAGCGCGGGTGCGTCGTTCGTACCGTCGCCGCACATGGCAACGAGCTTGCCCTTGGCCTGCTCCTCGCGCATCAGCGCGAGCTTCATTTCCGGGGTCGCCTGGGCGAGGAAGTCATCCACGCCGGCCTCTGCGGCGATGGCTGCTGCCGTCAGCGGGTTATCACCCGTGATCATGACGGTGCGGATGCCCATGCGCCGCAGTTCGGCAAAGCGCTCGCGGATGCCACCCTTGATGATGTCCTTGAGATGGATGACGCCGAGCAGGCGACCGTCGCGGGCAACAGCAAGCGGGGTGCCACCGGCCTTCGCGATCTCGTCGGCAATGGTTTGCAATTCGCGAAGCGTCTCGCTCGATGCGCGCGAAATCACGGCCGTGCCGTCAGTGCTGCTATTGGCTGCACCGTCCACATAGGCAAGCACGGCATCCACAGCGCCCTTGCGGATAGACGAGCCATCGAGGTCGACACCGCTCATGCGTGTCTGTGCGGTGAACGGCACAAAGGTTGCCCTGAGGCTCGTCATATCGCGGCCGCGGATCGAATACTTCTCCTTGGCAAGCACGACGATGGAACGGCCCTCCGGCGTCTCGTCGGCAAGCGAGGCAAGCTGGGCAGCATCCGCCAAATCCTGCTCGCTGACGCCACGAACCGGGCGGAAGGCGGTCGCCTGACGATTGCCGAGCGTGATGGTGCCGGTCTTGTCGAGCAGCAGGGTGTCGACGTCGCCTGCGGCTTCGACCGCGCGGCCAGACATGGCAAGCACATTGAAGCGGACCAGACGGTCCATGCCGGCAATACCGATCGCAGAGAGCAGCGCGCCGATGGTGGTCGGGATCAAAGTCACGAACAGAGCGACAAGCACGACAGTCTGGATCGAACCGCCGGCATAGGCGGCAAAGCTCGGGATGGTGACGGTAGCGAGCACGAAGATCAGCGTCATGCCGGCAAGCAGGATGTTGAGCGCGATCTCGTTCGGCGTCTTCTGACGCTCGGCACCTTCGACGAGCGCGATCATGCGGTCGATGAAAGTCGAGCCGGCAGCAGCAGTGATACGCACGCGGATCTCATCCGACAGAACCTGCGTACCGCCGGTTACGGCCGAGCGGTCGCCACCGGACTCGCGGATGACTGGCGCGGATTCGCCGGTGATCGCTGCTTCGTTGACGGAGGCAACGCCCTCGATGACTTCACCATCCGAGGGGATGATATCGCCGGCCTCGACCAGAACGACATCGCCGACCTTCAGGCTGGTGCCGGGCACCATCTTATAGTCGGTGCGGCTATTGCCGACGAGCAGCTTGGCCTGAGTTTCGGTGCGCGACTTGCGCAGCGAATCCGCCTGCGCCTTGCCGCGCCCCTCCGCGACGGCTTCGGCAAAGTTGGCAAACAATACCGTGAACCACAGCCAGATATTGATCTGCAGCGAGAAGCCGAGGTTGCCACCACCGGTGACGAGATCGCGCAGGAAGAGAATGGTCGTCAGCGTCGAAACGACTGCAACCACGAACATGACGGGGTTCTTGGCAAGCGTGCGCGGGTTCAACTTCTTGAAGGAAGCGCCGATCGCCGGAACGAGGATGCGAGAATCCAGAATACTCGCTGATTTTAACTGGCTCATAAGAGGCTCCAGCGTGAAGAGGAAAAGGTCAGATCGGAACGCCGCCGATCAGCCCATCAAAAATCCGAAGACGACAAGGCCGAGGAACAAAGCGACCATTGCCAAGAGAATGGCATCGGATGCGCAGGTCATTCCGGCCGGGCCACGCCCCCTGTCGAAGGGGCGTGGATCGATCGCTTTTCTAAGCTTGCTCAGAAGCGTTTGGCTCATGGCCGTCGTTCCTTAGAAGGCCTGTCCGGCAATCATCGCGAGGTGCTCGACGATCGGTCCAAGCGCGAGCGCCGGGAAGAAGGTCAGACCGCCGACGATCAGGATCGTGCCGACGAGCAGGCCGACGAAGAGCGGGCCGTCCGTCGGGAAGGTGCCGGCCGAGGCGGGAACCGTCTTCTTGGTGATCAGCGAACCGGCAATAGCGAGTGCCGGGATGATGACCAGGAAGCGGCCGATGAGCATGACGAGACCAAGCGTGATGTTGAACCACGGCGTGTTGCCGGAGAGACCGCCGAAGGCCGAGCCGTTGTTTGCCGCAGCCGAGCTGTAGGCATAGAGGATTTCGGAGAAGCCGTGCGGACCGGCATTGCCGACGGACGCCACTGCCGACGGCAGTACCACGGAAATGGCGGTGAAGATCAGCATGCCGAAAGGCAGGCAAAGCACCGCGAGCATCGCCATCTTCACTTCCTTGGCTTCGATCTTCTTGCCGAGATATTCCGGCGTGCGACCAACCATCAGGCCCGCTACGAAGATAGCGATGATGACGAACATGATGATGCCATAGAAGCCGGCACCGACGCCGCCAATGATGACTTCACCAAGCTGCAGGTTGATGAGCGGGATCAGGCCACCGATAGCGGTGAAACTGTCGAGCATGCCGTTGACAGCGCCACAGGATGCCGCCGTTGTGACGACGGCGAACAGCGAGGAAGCAACGATGCCAAAGCGCACCTCCTTGCCTTCCATGTTACCGCCCTGGAGGCCGAGCGCATGGACCAGCGGATTGCCCGCGGCTTCCGCCCAGTAGGTAACGATTACGCCAGCGACGAAGAGCGTGCACATCGCCGCCAGAATTGCCCAGCCCTGGCGTTGGCTACCGACCATGCGTCCAAAGACGTTGGTCAGTGCCGCGCCGATAGCGAAGATCGACAGCATCTGGATGAGGTTGGAGATGGCATCCGGATTTTCAAACGGATGCGCCGAGTTGGCGTTGAAGAAGCCGCCGCCGTTGGTGCCCAGCATCTTGATGGCGAGCTGCGAAGCGACGGGACCGACAGCAATCGTCTGCTTGGCGCCTTCGAGGGTTGTCGCGTTCACATAGGGACCAAGCGTCTGTGGCACGCCGAGGTAGACATATACGAGCGTCAATACGATGCAGATCGGCAGCAGGACATAGAGTGTCGCACGCGTCAGATCGACCCAGAAATTGCCGATCGCCTTGCCCGAAGCGCGCGAAAATGCGCGGATCAACGCAATGGCGATGGCAATGCCGGTTGCCGCGGACACGAAGTTCTGCACGGTTAGACCCGCCATCTGCACGAGGTAGGACATCGTGCTTTCGCCGCCGTAATTCTGCCAATTGGTGTTGGTGACGAAGCTTGTGGCCGTGTTGAAGGACAGTTCCGGTCCAACAGCACTCATGCCGGCCGGATTGTACGGCAAACCGGCCTGCAGCCGCTGCAGCGCGTACAAGACGATGAAACCGGCGAGGCTGAACAGCAGGAGCGCAACCGAGTAGGTCGTCCAGTGCTGGTCTTCACGTTCGTCCGTGCCGGCCAAACGATATAGTCCCCGTTCGACGGGACGGAGGACGTAGGAAAGGAGTGTGCGCTCGCCGGTAAAGACGCGTGTCATATAACCGCCAAGCGGTTTGACGAGCAGAAGAAGGATCCCGATGAAGATCAGGATCTGGAGCCATCCGTTGAAGGTCATGGAAGTAACTTTCCCTATCCAGCGCTGTTAGAAGCGCTCGGGGCGAATGAGAGCATAGACCAGATAGGCGGTGAGAAAGAGCGTCACGCCGCCACCGAGAATGTAATCGAGAAGCATTGTCGTCTCTCCAACTAGAGGCTGTCGCAGGCCTTGGTGTAAGCGACGCAGAGGAGGAAAAATAAAACGCCGATCCCGACAAGAAATATGTCCATCATCGATCGCGATCCTTGATTGTTATTGTTGAGTGCAGAAGCGATGGGGAGCGCCGCGGAGGAGCAACGCTTCTTTTCTATCTGCCGAGAGTGAAGAGCACTTCGCGTGCATCTTCGACCCACAATATGCGGCCGAATGGCATTAAGGTTCGAGACGGGCGCGTAGGCGAAGATATAAAAATCTTATAAATGCCAGCTCCGGTCGCTTAGGCTGGCGGGCGCGTCTTTATGCCTGGGACTTTGTCCAAAGTTTTGATGTGAAAGCGCCACTCCTGGAGAACCCCGCAGGAATGCGCTCTCAGCGGCGCGATCTTCGCTGGATTGGGCGATCTGGGCAGCGTTCAGGGAAACACCGAAAGGCAGCCCCTTCTGCAAGACGGGGGTGACGACAGGATAGAGGAGCGCTTCGACAGCTCGAAGAGGAGAAATGCGAGAAGGATCTGTGTCCGGAGAGGTGCCGGCGCGCATTCACCGGACAACAACGATCCAGCTCCTCAACACACCGAGACCTGCCGGAAAGAACGAAGCCTCATCCCGGAAAGGTCTCTGAAGCCCCATAAAACAGTGATGCCCGCCCTCGACATCGCGAGGACGGGCGTCAATCCATTGGGGACAGTCAGGCTCAGGCGTGAGCCGAATCCGTACCCTGGATCGCAGAAAGCGTCCATTCGGAACCCGGTTTGCGTACGAAAGTCCAGAGTTCGACAGTTTCCGACGGCTTGTGATCGTCGCCATCGACGAGCTTTCCCGTCGTACGATCGAGCATGGCGTCGATGCTGGAATAGCGCATCGCAAGTGTCGCGTATTCGGCATTGTCCTCACGCCACGCTTCAGCAATATCGCCCTGCAGCAGCCGAACGTCGGTGACGCTGTTGCGCACGCCGTTGGTGGCATTTTCGCCCAGCTCTTCGGCAAGATACGACATGGCCTCCGGCGTGGTCAGTCGACGCAGGGTCGCATAATCTTCCTTGCCGTAGGCAGACTGGACTTCGGTCAAAAGCTGCTCGAAGCGATCAAGATCTGCTTGCTGCAGCCCGATCTCGTCCTCTGCCTGCCGGGTCTTCTGCGCGGCGCCGGCCATTCCACCACCGATCGTCGGGATAGAAAAGGATGGGCGAGGCGAAGCGCCGGCATTGTTCATTGCGTTCATGTTATAGGATGCCGCGGCTCCAGGCGCCGCATATTGTGTACGCTGACGGTTTGCAAAGAAGCGCATGGCAAAACTGATCGCAGCGATGATCAGGCCGATCTGCAACAACATGCCAAGGAAACCGAAGCCGCCGCCGAAGCCGTGGCCAAGCATCATGCCGAGCAGGCCGCCGGCGATAAGGCCGCCGATCATCGATCCGCCAAAGCCACCGAAGAAGCCAGGACGCTGCGGCGCGCCGACCGGCTGCTGCGCGGCGGGCTGCTGAGGCCTGGTTGTCATCGTCCTATCGATCGGTGCCGCCTGGGCCGGAGCCGTTCGCGTTGTAGCGGGCGCGTCGAACGTCCGCGTTCCGCGGCTGCCGAACCCGCTCGAGCCGGCACGACGTGCGTCGGCAACATCGAAGGTCGCTACAACGGATGCGGTAGCGAGCAGGACGATGGCTGCGATCTTGGCAAAACGGGGAACTGCACTCAGCATTGGCTCTCCTATAGCGAGGCGGAAAAGAATTCCGGACACATATGGGGACGCCAAATTGCGATTGTAAGTTGGTATCCCATCAAATTTCAAACCGCAGCGCGCTTTGAGCGGGAAAATTCGGCGAATTATGCTTCGAAAGCGCTGGAAACGCTGAAGATTCCCTTGCTGCGCCAATTGGCGGTCCAACGGGCGGATGCCTAGTCTTCCTCGGCACCTTCGAGCAATCCATCATACACTTCCATCAGTGCATTGGTGATTGCCTGCCCAAGCGCGTTGCCGGCGGCGCGGACATCGTCGTCCGCGCCGTCACGTGCCGCCCTGGCCAATTCAAAGCCCTCGCCACTAACGATCTGCTTTGCGACCTCGATGGCCCACAGACCGAAGTCGCCGCGATTGTCGATCTTCATCGCCTCTTCCATGATCAGTCCTTTTCTTTTGTATTCACTCGCTGCAATCAGCCTCTACACACTCACGCAGAGCAAGGCCAGTATGATGGTGCGGTCGCCGAGCGAGCAACAGCGTTGCCAATGACCGAGCCTTTGCCCACAAATCGGTCGTTCAACAAACGCGGTCCTTCAACACGGGAAATCGCCTCCAAAACAGCCTGAGAAGGCACGACCGCGAGAGATTCTGCTCCGTCCAGCCGGCGCGACGAAAACAGGCGATTTTTCGAAATCGGCACGGCAGAAGGCCATGCGAAGCCTTGCAGACGCTGGAAATTGTGGAAATACGCCCTTTCGGGCCTCTAAAGATCAATAGGCCTCGTGACAATGAACGGCTGCAATGGAAATGATTCCTTCGTAACCAATGCGGGGAAGTATCATGACCACCACCAATGAAATCGCAGACAAGATTGCCGCTGATCACAAGCTGACCAAGGCTCAGGGCAAGGCAATCGTCGAAGCAGTCTTTGCAGCCATTACCGGAGCAGCCTCCTCCGGCGCAGAGACCTCCATTCCGGGCTTCGGCAAGTTCAAGGTCAAGCATACGCCGGAGCGCGAAGCTCGCAATCCGGGAACCGGCGCAACCATCAAGGTTGCCGCAGCCAACAAGCTCACCTTCACGCCGGCAAAGGCGTTGAAGGACGCGCTTAACAAGTAATGCCAGCTTTGAGCCGTTGAGGCTCGACGCTTCAGACGGCCGGTCCTCGCGGAGTGGGCCGGCCGTCAGCATTTGCGAATTGACGCACCAGACGCGATCTCGCCGGCGCGCGACATCATCAGCCCGACCCACCGCGGCCAGATGCTCGGCGGCCCTCCAGATAGGCTTTCAAGGCAGCGGGCTCATCGGTCTGGATCGCTGAAACACCTGCGTCAATCAAACGCCCCCAGACCGCTTGCGGATTCCGCAGTGCAGCCGAGTCCGTGAAGCCAGCACATGAAACCGCCTCCAGCGTATTGACCCAGAGCGCAATCCCGGCCTCCTTGAAAAGCGCCTTACGCTCGGCGACCTGCTCCAGCCTGTCAAAATAGATTTCGCACAGGGACGGATTAAGCTGAAACAAGAGGTCCAGCTGGCTATCGGCATCCGGCGCCTCGAGGCGGGTTTTCGCCATGAAAAGGACGGCCTGCGACGCCACATTGGCGCGGATCCATGCCAGATCCTCCTCTGTCTTCAGATTGCCCCAGAAATCGACTTGCTGATCCACGCCCATAGCGCGGGCGCATGCGATTACTTCCGGGATCAAGTGCCTGTGCTTGACGTCGAGATGGAGAAAGATGCGATCTCGCGTCAGATCGAAGACATCCTTCAGGCTCGGCAGCGTCTCTGCCGTCATCAGGTTGCCCTCGCCCCCATCGCGATCACGCAAGGCAAGGCCGCACAATTGCTGTCGAGTGAGCGCTTCAGGCTGTTTATCGATGCCTGTCATTCGCTCAAGCGTATCGTCGTGCAGGAGAACAAGTTCTCCGTCGCTGCTGCGCCTTATGTCGATTTCGACAACGTCATAGCCAGCGGAAATCGCTCGCTCTATCGACAGCAAGCTGTTTTCCGGCGCGGCACGCCAGAGCCCGCGATGAACGATGATCGCGCAGTCACGCGCGAGATCGGCGATATAATCGATGTAGCTCATGACACGTCCTTTTCTTGCGCCGCAGCGGGCGTAGCACAGGACTTTGTCAGAGCTGCAAAGCACGACGCACATCATCGCGTCGTAAAACTGGCATGAAACGGCAATCGCAGCCTCACGGCTGCGATTGGAAATCATCAGGCATTCCCTGTCCCGGAGCAGCCAAGCCGGCTCCTCAGAAATCCCAATCCTCATCTTCGGTGGCAACCGCCTTACCGATGACATAGGACGACCCCGAACCGGAGAAGAAGTCGTGGTTCTCGTCGGCATTCGGCGAGAGTGCCGAAAGGATTGCCGGATTGACCTTGCAGGCTTCCGCCGGGAACAGCGCCTCGTAGCCGAGGTTCATCAGCGCCTTGTTGGCGTTGTAATGCAGGAACTTCTTGACGTCCTCGGTGAGACCGACGCCGTCGTAGAGCGCTTCTGTATATTTCGCCTCGTTGTCGTAGAGTTCAAGCAGCAGGTCGAAGGCGAAGTCCTTGATCTCCTGCTTGCGTTCTTCCGAAAGCCGCTCCAGCCCGCGCTGAAACTTGTAGCCGATATAGTAGCCATGAACGGCTTCATCGCGGATGATGAGGCGGATCATGTCGGCCGTGTTGGTGAGCTTGGCGCGGCTCGACCAGAACATCGGCAGATAGAAGCCCGAATAGAACAGGAAGCTTTCGAGGAAGACGCTGGCGACCTTCTTCTTGAGCGGATCACCGGATGCGTACTGTTCCATGATCAGCATCGACTTGCGCTGCAGGAATTCATTCTCCTCCGACCAACGATAGGCATCGTCGACATCGGGTGTCAGGCAAAGCGTCGAAAAGATCGACGAGTAGGAACGCGCGTGCACTGCTTCCATGAACGAGATGTTCGAAAGAACAGCCTCTTCATGTGGCGTGGCAGCGTCAGCCATCAGCTTTACGGAACCGACGCCGTTCTGGATCGTGTCGAGGAGGGTCAGGCCGGTAAAGACGCGGATGGTGAGCTGCTGCTCCTCCGGCTTCAACGTCGCCCAGGATGGGATATCGTTCGACAGCGGCACTTTCTCGGGCAGCCAGAAATTTCCGGTGAGGCGGTTCCAGACTTCGAGATCCTTGTCGTCGTCGATGCGGTTCCAGTTGATCGCACGGATACGGCTTGCCGGCTTGAATTGCATGTTCACGGGAATGTCCTTCTCAAACCGGAAATCAAAGGGCGCAGGAAACGCAGCCCTGCACCTCGGTGCCGGACAACGCCATCTGGCGAAGACGGATGTAGTAGATGGTCTTGATACCCTTCTTCCAGGCGTAGATCTGCGCCTTGTTGATATCGCGGGTGGTCGCGGTATCGCGGAAGAACAGCGTCAGCGACAGGCCCTGGTCGACATGCTGCGTGGCTGCCGCGTAGGTATCGATGATCTTTTCCGGTCCGATCTCGTAGGCATCCTGGTAGTAGTCGAGATTGTCGTTCGTCATGAAGGCGGCCGGGTAATAGACGCGACCGATCTTGCCTTCCTTACGGATCTCGATCTTGGAAACGATCGGGTGGATCGAAGAGGTCGAGTGGTTGATGTAGGAGATCGACCCCGTTGGCGGAACGGCCTGAAGATTCTGGTTATAGAGTCCGGATGTCGTGACCGACTTCTTCAGCTCAAGCCAGTCTTCCTGGGTCGGGATGTGGATGCCGGCCTCTTCGAAGAGCTGCTTGACCCGTTCCGTCGCCGGCGTCCATTCCTGCTCGGTATATTTGTCGAAGTATTCGCCCGAGGCGTATTTCGAATTCTCGAAGCCCTTGAAGCTCGTTCCCCGCTCGATCGCCAGAAGGTTCGAGGCGCGGACGGCGTGATAGGTCACCGTATAGAAATACATATTGGTGAAATCGACGCCCTCTTCAGAGCCGTAGAAGATGCGTTCACGGGCAAGATAGCCGTGCAGGTTCATCTGGCCAAGGCCGATGGCGTGGCTGTCGTCGTTGCCCTTTTCGATCGAGGGCACGGAGGAGATATGGCTCATGTCCGAGACGGCCGTCAGCGCCCGAATGGAGGTCTCGATGGTCTTGCCGAAATCGGCGGAATCCATCGCCGCAGCAATATTCAGCGAACCCAGATTGCAGGAGATGTCCTTGCCCATATGCTCGTAGGAAAGGTCGTCATTATACTTGCTGGCTTCGCTCACCTGCAGGATTTCCGAGCAGAGATTGCTCATGGTGATGCGCCCAGCGATCGGATTGGCCTTGTTCACCGTGTCTTCGAACATGATGTACGGATAGCCGCTCTCGAACTGGATTTCGGCGATGACCTGGAAGAAATCGCGTGCCTTGATCTTCTTCTTCTTGATGCGGCTGTCGGCGACCATTTCGCGGTATTTTTCGGTCACCGAAATTTCGGTGAAGGGGACGCCGTAAATGCGCTCCACGTCGTAGGGCGAGAACAGGTACATATCGTCATTGTTCTTCGCGAGTTCGAAAGTGATATCGGGAACGACGACGCCGAGCGACAGGGTCTTGATACGGATCTTCTCGTCGGCATTCTCACGCTTCGTATCGAGGAAACGCATGATGTCGGGATGGTGCGCATTGAGATACACCGCACCTGCACCCTGCCTGGCTCCAAGCTGGTTGGCGTAAGAGAAGGAATCCTCAAGCAGCTTCATCACGGGGATGATGCCGGAAGACTGGTTCTCGATCTGCTTGATCGGTGCACCGGCCTCGCGGATGTTGGTCAGCGACAGTGCCACGCCGCCGCCGCGCTTGGAGAGCTGCAGCGCGGAATTGATGCCGCGTGCGATCGATTCCATATTGTCCTCGACCCGCAACAGGAAGCAGGAGACGAGCTCGCCGCGCTGCTTCTTGCCGGCATTGAGGAAGGTCGGCGTCGCCGGCTGGAAGCGGCCCGAGATGATCTCGTCGACCATGTCCTTGGCCAGGGCTTCGTTGCCTTGCGCCAGCGCCAGCGCCACCATGCAGATGCGATCCTCGTAGCGCTCCAGATAGCGCTTACCGTCGAAGGTCTTCAGCGTATAGCTGGTGTAATATTTGAAAGCACCGAGGAACGTCGGAAAACGGAACTTCTTCGCATAGGCATGATCGAAGAGATCGCGCACGAAATTGAACGAGTATTGGTCCAGCACTTCCTGCTCGTAATACCCTTCGGTCACCAGGTAATCCAGCTTCTCCCGCAGATTATGGAAGAAGACGGTGTTCTGGTTGACGTGTTGAAGGAAATACTGCTTGGCCGCCATGCGGTCCTTGTCGAGCTGGATCATCCCCTGCTCGTCATAGAGATTCAGCATGGCGTTGAGGGCGTGATAGTCCAATGCCGTTTCCGTGGCCTTCGCTGGCCGGTCAAGCGTTAGCGTGTCCAAAATCGTTCCAATCCGTGTCTGACATTGGCAACATCCTCCTCCGTTCCCAAAAGCTCGAACCGATACAGGAACGGCACCTTGCATTTGGTGGAGATAATGTCGCCGGCGATACCGTAGGTCGCCCCGAAGTTGCTGTTGCCCGCGGCGATGACCCCGCGGATGTTCGAACGGTTATCCGCATCGTTGAGGAAACGGATGACCTGCTTGGGCACGGCACCCTTGCCCCCCTCGCCGCAATAGGTCGGGACGATGAGGACGTAAGGGCGGATAGCTCGAAACTCCTCCCCCGCGGACAGCGGGATACGAGCGGCCGGCAAGGCAAGTTTGGCAACAAAGCGGTGAGTGTTCTCGGATCTGCTGGAAAAATAGACGAGCTCACCCACCACCCAACTCCTCAGGCGAGGGCGCTGATCATGTCAGGGCGGAAACCGGCCCAATGCTGCTCGCCCGCGACCACAACCGGAACCTGACGGTAACCAAGGCCCTGTACCAGTTCGTAGGCTGCGTTATCGGTAGACACGTCGATGATGGTGTAATCGATGCCCTGACGGTCGAGCGCGCGGGTGGTCGCGGTGCATTGAACGCAGGCGGGCTTGCTGTAGACGGTAATGCTCATTGGATGTCCTCGTGTGTCTTGTAGGCGTGCGAAAGTGTTCGGGCACCAGACGATGCCCGCATTGTAGGGTGAAAATGGAGACAGATACGGCGCGCGGTCGGTCGCTTAAACGACCGTCATTCACGTAGCCGAATATGGGTACTCAAAAACATGGACTTCACCCCGAAGTAATTCATACGGGGCATTCGCGGGAGCGAGGACGCCAGCGATCATACCGCACACTTCCTCACTCGCCACCCGGACACCCCGCCCGTGGACGCTATGATCGAGGCAGGTCTCCTGGCTTGCGGGTCGCAGCATCCGATCTTGCCTTCCCAAGACACATGTGTCTCAGTGGCCATGTCGAACGAACGCTCGCCGCTCACAGTTGCGGGGGCAGCCTCGGCTTGACGATCATCATGTCCGTCGACCGAATTCCCATCTTCGCCTCCAATTCTTGCGAATCGAAGGAACCTCGAACACTATATATAGTATATGAGGTTAAAATTGCGTCAACCAGTTCCGCGCACCTGCCCCAATTTCAGTGTTGATAATATGTGGATAGCACCACCAATCCCAGTATCTGCGGGGCTGGACAACTCAGGCGTTACTTTATAACAATGGATATGTAATGTTATTACATAAAGGATCATCCATGTTTTGTTCCCGCTCCGCAAACCTCCTGGCTGCCTCGTCGCTGGCGTGCGCATTGCTATTGCCATTTCCATCCCTCGCCGAGGAGGAGAACACGACGGAAAGCTGGAGGTTATTTGTCGCCGATCACAGCCTGCCGGTTGTTCGCGCATTCGATGTTCGCAGCGGCCGCGAAATAGGCCGCTTCGACATCGAAGGATACGCCGCGCTTTCACTCACCCAAACCGGCAAAACCGTCTTTGCCGTACAGGGCGACAAGAATGTGGTGCATGCCATCGACACGGGCATATCACTTTCCGATCACGGCGATCATCGCGATATCAAGCTTTCCGATCCGAAACTGCTTGCAACCGTGGTCAAGGGTGAAAAACCTGGCCATGTGGTGAGCCATGCCAACGACGTAGCGATCTTCTATGATCGCGGCGGCAAGTTCGATCTCCTGTCGGAAACCGATCTTGCTGAGGGCAAAGCCGACATTCGGGCATTCGGCACCACCGCGGCCCATCACGGCGTCGCCGTGCCGATGGGCAACCATCTGCTCGTGTCGGTTCCCAACATGGACTTAGCCGTGAAGGAAGGAGAGTTGCCGCCGCGCCTAGGTCTGCGGGTACTCGATCGTGAGGGCCAGCAGGTGGGGCAAATCGCGCCCTGCACCGGACTGCACGGCGAAGCGACATCCGCCAGGCTGGCCGCTTTCGGTTGCGAGGAAGGCGTGCTCATCGTACGCCCCGGCGGGATCGACGGCCCGAAGACCGAAATGCTCGCCTACGACGCGGCGATGCCAAAAGGCAAGGTTTCGACCTTGCTCGGCGGCACTTCCATGCAATTCTTTCTTGGCAATTACGGCGAGCAGAACATCGTCCTGATCGACCCAGATGATAAAGCCAATCCTTACAGGCTGATCGAGCTGCCGACACGGCGTGTGGACTTCGTCCTTGATCCGGCAAAGCCGCGGCATGCCTACGTCCTGACTGAAGACGGCAAACTGCATCTCATCGACGTGGTCGACGGCGTGATCGCAAAATCCGCAAGCGTGACTGAGCCCTACAGCAAGGATGGCCATTGGCGCGATCCGCGGCCGCGTCTGGCCGTTGCCGGCAATCTCATCGCCATTACCGATCCCCGCCACAGCGAGGTGCGTCTGATCGATGGCGAAACTTTGAAGGAGGTCCGCAATATTCCTGTCGAGGGACAGCCCTTTGCCATTGTCGCCGCCGGCGGATCGGGCGCGACCCACTGAGATCGTGGACCTTGCGCAGCAGGGTCGAGCTCGTCCGCGGTCACAAGAAGGAAGCCGGCCATCACGGCCGGTTCCGTCGCTCGATGACATCAGGCGAAACGGGCGGAAAGCAGAGCTTTGCAGGAAGCTTCGATATAGCACTTCAACTCATAAAGCAGTGCGCAGATCGCAAGCGTAGCAGCGGCGATGGGAATGAACAACGAGGCCGACATCAGTCCGAGCTGGTCCAATGCGTAGGCGATAAGCAGCATGACGGTCTGATGGAGCACGTAATAGGTGAGGATGGCTCGATTGAGATAGCGGATGACGGCATTTTCGGCTTTACACCAGATTTTTGCGTAACCGAGAACCGCGACGATGGCACACCACTGAAAGGCGCCTCCAAGCGTCCTTCCCAAAAGCAGGCGCCATTTTTCAGGCTCGGCGGCCGGCATGACGACAAAGAGCACTGTCAGGACCAAGGCGCATGTCAAAGCGACACTTAGGGCCGTTCTCCGCATATCGACCACCGCATCCCAATAGTCCTCACGCATGGCCATCGCCGCACCGATAAAGAAGGAGGCAATATAGACGGCATGGCTATACCAGTCGCCCAACATGTTGGGCGTCGGCGGGAAAGCCGGTCTGAGCACGAGCCGCAACAGCACGAAGAATACGGCGGGCAGGATGAGAAGCCATTTTCCCGTCAACCATGAAGCAAGCCTGTCGCCGGCACGAATCAGGAGTTGCGGCCAGACCGATACCGCAAGCGTCAGGATGGCTGTGTAGATCCAGAGGTAGGCAAGATACCACAAATGCTGCATGCCGGCGAGCTGGGCCATTTCACCACTCGGCAGCAGTATCGGCGTCCAGGTGAAATAGTGCCAGAGCACGTCGTAGAAGCTGACATTCACGTCCAAACCTGCGTTCAACCAGACATAGATCTGAGGAGGTATCAGAAATAGCAGTCCCAGCATCAAAGGTATCAGCAATTGCCTTGTGCGGGCGCTTCTCAATGCATCCGGAGATTGCCGTGTCAGCAAGATACCCGTCACCGTTCCTGAGACGACGAAGAGAAGTGACATCCGCCAAGGATGCGTCCATAGATAAATGATATCGAAGACAGCAGAGCTGTCCGGCGCCTTCAGCAGGAAGGATCTTGAGTTGTACATCAAGCTGACATGATAGATGATCAGCAGCATGAAAGCTGCGACCCTGACATAATCCAGATCAAACCGACGCGACATCCTATCCATGATTTAGCATATCGTATTTCAACCCTTAATGGATTGTGAAAGCCGAATTGCCATAAATCACAACGATCAGCTTCAGAGACCCAAAGTCAGCGGATATGACGGGCGAGCGAACGCTATTTCTGGAACACAGCGTCGATGTCGACGGGGGATTTGCGGGGAAATATGCGTCTCTGCAGGCTTGTCTCGACATAGCTCTGCTTCCAGATGAAACCATGTGAAATTGGTGATCTTCCACGATCGCACGGCATGCTCAAGCGGGCCGGTCACCTTCATCGCCTCGGCTCTCGCGGATACGGTCGGAGAGATCGAGAAAATTTTGTCGTATGCGGCGCACTGTAAAATCGAAGCCGAACAAGCGCCCACTGTCACTGAACCCGATCGCTTGGGCAGCCTCGGAATGCTGGAAAGCTTCGAAGGCGGCTTCGAAGGCGCCGTTCGCGTCGGAGAGACGCTCCGAGGCGATATCGCCTCCTTCCCTGAGAGCTTTCCCACAGGCCTCGGCAAAGCCGGCCTGCGCACGCAGAACCTGCCCAGCCTGCGAACCGAGCGCTTCCACGACCTCGGCCGGAAACGGCGTCTCAAACAGATGGCTGACATAGGTCATGTCATTGCGGATGCGCCATAACGAGCGCGGAATGGCGTCAGAAATCCCCTGCCTTGCCAGCCATAGAGATCGCTCGCGCTGCGCATCGGTCAAAAGCGCTTCCGTGGCGACGAGCGATTGCCGCAGCCCGATATTGGCCTCCGCCGCCGACACTGCTTCGCCTTTCTCGGCCGCCGTCGCAAGCGTGCGCATGATCTGCGCCATCACGTCGAGTGCGGATGCGAAACGGTCGAGCACGACCGTTCGTGAGCGGGTCGGCAGGATGAACAGGCTGGCGAGAACGCCGATGACGCCTCCGAGCGTGATTTCCGCAATGCGGTCAAGCACGAAAATCCCCACGGGAACCGTTTGCGAGTGCGTCAGCATCACGATCGCAGCCGTCAGTCCGGCATTCTTCAGACGCGGCGCTCGCACGGACACGAAACTGGCGAAGCCAACGACGCTGATCAGCGCAATTCCGATGGGAAGCGGCTCGTGCGGCGTCACGAACACTGCCGCACCGCCAAGTACCGCGCCCGCGACCGTCGCAACCAAGCGGTCAACTGCCATTCCCGCCGTTGCTCCGACTGACGCCTGCATGACGATCAGTACCGTGAACACAGCCCAATAGCCCTGCTGAAGATTGAGCAGTTGGGAGAGCGCATAGGTCACCGTGCAGGCAATCATGACGCGCAACGCCTGTGTGGCAGCGCGCCTGGTCTGAAGCGACGAGGTTTTCGGTGGGGGCGGAGGCCCGCTTTGACGAGATGCGGGCTCTGTCATCGCGCGACTTTCAAGATGGAGACGTGTGTCGACAATGGCCGTACGGGTCTTGCCCCTCCCCTTCGAGCGACGGTGGCGCCAGCGGCTGCACCTTATCCTCGACAATGGCAGCAATTCTTCCAGTAGGAAAGAAGGACAGCGTGGCTGGCAGCCTGTGTCTGCACGCTTCTATGGTCTCAAATGGAAAAGCCCGGACAACCGGGAAGGTCGTTCGGGCTCCAATGCTCTGTTGGCCTGCGGAGTTTTTGGTCAGGCCGTGGCCACGGTGGTGGACGGCGGCGTCAGCGTGTCATCGACAAGCGCCTGCCGCAGCCGCGATTCCTGCTCTGGCGAAAGCGAGGTACGTAGCAGCCGTGCGTGATCGCCCTTGAACTCGGCCAGCACTTTTTCGGGTTGGACCTTGCGGATCAACAGGAAAAGAGCCGAGCTTCTCGCGGGAATAGTGTCAGCGAGCTTCTTGATGAGATCGTCGTCGATGCCATAATCCGCCATCGATCCAGCCAATGCACCGGAGCCAGCGCCAAGCGCGCCGCCGACAACCAGGCCCGCCAGGGGATTGAGGAATAGCAATCCGACCAGGGATCCCCAAAGGGCACCCGACAAGCCGCCGCTCGCCGCACCCGCAGCAGTCAGGTTGACGCTCTGCTTGAGACGAACCTTTCCGGTATCGTCTCTGACCGCAATGACGGCGTCTTCCAGATCGATCAGATATTCCTTTTCGAGCTGAACGAGACGATTGAGAACGGCATCCGCCTTGTCGGCATCATCAAAACCAAGAACCACGAGTTCAGACATCAAATATCCTCCAGGGTCATGTCGACGTGACAGCACATAGTGCGGCGCAGCGATTAGTGAACAGCCGTGCTGATCAATCTATACGGATGGTTGGCCTTAAAGTGAGAGATGACTTCAGCTGCCTGCTGAAGCACTTTGTCGGCGCTCTCCGGATCGTCCCGAGCCAGCTCATCCGCATTGATGCGAATGGCTTCAGCCATGTTGTTCGAAAACGCTGCAAACTGCTTGTCGCCTTCAACCAAGGCCTCAAGCGCTGCATCTTCCAATGTCAACGCGGCATCGATCAGGATTTCCTCGCGTTCTTCAACGCTTAATTCTTCGATTATCTTCGTTCTTTCTTCCATTTTGATCACTCCAAATAGACGTGATTGACATCGAGCTCATGAAGCCTCGAATACTAAACAGCTAAGAAGAGAGAAACCTGGATTCAAGATCCAGGCTGCGTCAGGCCATGATCAAGCAGGCCCGGATGGACTAGCTGGCGTAGCGCGTTTCCAGCATATCCAGCTCGCGCACGAGCTTGGCCGCGATTTCGTTGCCGATCTGCTTGGCCCGCAGCTTACGGAAAATCTCGCTGCGCTCGGCCCGAACCGCTGCCAGCCGCAGCTCCAGCTCGATGCGGTTCATGCGCCTGGAATGCTCCAGCTCCTCGCCCTCGCCGGATTGATTGCGGATACGTTCGCGATAGAGCTCCATCACCCTCGATGCAACCTCCACATAGAGGTCAGCGTCGTCGTGGCCCTTGGATAGGGAATGCTGAAGGCGCGCGACTTCCGTGATCGCGGCTCTTGCGGCATCCACCCTGGCGGCAGCTTCATCCTCCTCGTGCTTGGTGTCCTTCGGAAGCTCCAGATTCCTGAGCAGCGGCGGCAGGAAGAGCGCTGCCATTATCAACGAAACAATGATGACGCCCATGGCAAGGCAGATCGCGAGATCGCGCGCGGGGAAAGGCGAACCGTCGCCCATTGCGAGCGGCAAGGTCAAGACACCGGCAAGCGTGATCGCGCCGCGAACACCGGCAAAAGAGAAAGCGGCGAGGATACGCCAATTCGGTGACGTCCGGCGCTGTCGCCGCTGCCGAAACAGGGTCAGGTGAAGCGACAGCCAGACCCAGATAAACCGCAGCGCGACCAGACCGAACGTGAGCCCGACGACATAGGCAGCAAGCCACCAGAATTCGTGATGCCCCGTCACCTGTACCGTCGCCGATGCCCTGGCCGCGATCGAGGGAAGCTGTTCGCCGAGAAGCACAAAGATCGTGCCGTTGGCGGCGAACTGGATCATGTCCCACACGGCACTGCGACGCACGCGGGTGGTCGCCATCGCACGCCCTGAGCTTTCCGCGACACTCATCGTCGTGCCGGCAGAGACCGCCGCCAGAATGCCGGAGCAATGGGCATGTTCCGCAATCAAATATGCCGCAAACGGGATCAGTATGCTGACCAGGATTTGCGAGCCGCTTTCTTCGCCATAGCGCAGCGAAATTCTGCTACTCAGCCAGGTGACCGTCCAGGTGACGCCGACGCCGATCGCCAGGCCGCCGACGGCCGTCCAAAGAAAGGTCAGCGTCGCGTCATAGAGCGAAAAACTACCCGTCAGAGCCGCCGCGATCGCGAAACGAAGGCAAACCAGGCCTGACGCATCGTTCAGCAGGGATTCGCCCTCCAGTATATGCATCATCCGCGGGGGGATCGGCACCCTCTGGGCGATCGCGGATACGGCGATGGGATCGGTCGGCGAGATGACTGCAGCAAGCGCAAATGCGACAGGCAGCGGCATGGCCGGGATCATCCAATGCACAAGCAGGCCGGCACCAAGAACGGTGAAAACCACCAGCCCCAGCGCCAGTTCGACCACGATGTTCATATCCTTCCGCAACTCGTCGGCCGGGATCCGCCAACCGTCAAGAAAGAGAAGTGGCGGTAGAAACAATAAAAAGAAAATTTCAGGATCCAGCATTACGCTGAGATTGGCAGACAGACCGATGATGGCGCCGAGCGCGATCTGGATGAGAGGCAGCGGCAGAACGAGCGGTATGGCGCGGGAAATGACGCCACTCACGACGATCGCCAGCAGAAGGACGAGGGTTGTGGTAATTGTCTCCATTATCCCAACCTTTGCCTGGATTTCCCGGTCACGACCGACAGCCTGAACTATAGAGGCGCGACAGCAAAATTCCACCGTCAGACGTCGGTTTGGCATGGATGCTCCGCATGCTCGGAACGTCAACCATCCAAAACACGGCGATCAGGCGCCATGCCTAGTCAGCTAGGTGGTCCAGACAGAGCCAAACCACTTGTCGTTGCACGCGAGAAAGTATCGGGCCACGGCAACCCGAATCGCGTGAGAAACGCGTTCGTGGCGTCAGAAAGCTGGCCCTGCAGCTCCGCCTTTCAGCGAGAAGTAAGCAAAGGCCGCTAGGAAGAACGCAACAATGGCGGCTGCGACCAGCAGGCGCTTCAGCCAAGGCGGCGTTTGCCTCGGTGGCTTCGGCTTGGGACGGCGCTCAAATTTGACAATATTATCGGACATGGAAACCGATTAGCGAAGATCAAACGGTTTGCCAATCCGATATCAGTACAAGCGAGGTTATCTCTCAACACCATCAGCAAGACCGCTAGACCGAAGCGAACTCTCGATCTGACCTGCAACACACCTGGGGGCGTGCAAGCAGGCTGGCTGTGAATATCAACAGAAAAGCTAATGGGTCCAAC
This sequence comes from Rhizobium sp. ASV20, assembly GCF_016429015.1. Classification (GTDB taxonomy): domain Bacteria; phylum Pseudomonadota; class Alphaproteobacteria; order Rhizobiales; family Rhizobiaceae; genus Rhizobium. Next base: position 406 of record NZ_JAELTU010000031.1, on the reverse strand, counting down.
TCAGATCGCGAATTGCGGGACGGCCCATTGAGCGAAGCAGACAAAGCCCGAAAGGTGCCCCCTTTGAAGATACTTAATATGGTCCGCCCTTGGACAGCCCAGCAGCGTGCGCTCATCGTGCCATTCCCTGCCCAGCAAGACCTGGAGAGGCGCAAGTCAACAGCAAGGGATATCGACGGCTTGGTAGTGGCCTTTTTCACCACCGGCAGCTTTTACGAACGGGAAAAGGAACGCATGGTCCGCTCGGCCGAGAGGATCGGCCTGACAGTTCACGCGACAGCATTGCCCAGCGCCGGAAGCTGGGTTCTGAACGCAGGCATGAAGCCCGGCTTTCTTGCGCAGGAACGGGCAAGACTGCGCGGACCACTGCTTTACGTCGACGTCGATGCCGTCTTCCATAGCAATC
>NZ_JAELTU010000319.1 GCF_016429015.1 Rhizobium sp. ASV20 | reverse complement strand
CTGCGCATCGCGGCGGTATTCGGAGGCAAGGCGACGGGCCGCTTCCGCGCCACGGATGAAATTCTCAGCGGCGTGCGACATGGATATTCTCCTGCGTTTCAAGGATATACTTCCGAGACCCTTCATCAGCCCGTATCGCGGCTGCGTAGAAAATTCCGATGAAAGCCAAGATCGCTACGACAGACGCTCCGCGAGCAATGTTCCGCGTTCCATGGAGGAAGCGTTCTCGTTCTGCCTTTTGACGAGCGAAGAGATCGGCAATGCGCTGGTGTCTGGTTTGATCGTCGCATTCGCCGGCAGGGCACCCGCATTCCGAATGCTGCCTGAAATCACAGCGAACCATGACGCACCTCGATTTCCGGAACGCTGGCGACATCGACCGAATACGACCGTCTAGCCTTCGCCCTCTTGCGTTCCCGCATGTCGTGGTGCTGGTGACGGAGATCGTCCTTTTCCAGTTTGAATCCGAGGACGGCTATCTGGCCATCCACTAGGAACCAGTTTCCCTCTATGGGGGTTAGGTATTGGATTTGGCGTTCGCGTGTGGTCATTGCCGCTATCCTTGATTGAGAATACGCTTTTAGATGGTGGTTAGAATCCGTCCTGGTCTGGCTGGCGAGGAAGGTCTCCATCGTCGAGGCGGCTGACCTGCATCTTGCGGCCATCGCGGGTGACGAGAAACATCACTGGTTTTTTCCAGACGTGATTGAGGCGAACATCGTTCACTTCTTCGATGTCGTAGCCGAACTCTTCATTGTCCATCATCGCCTTAGCTTTTTGCTTCGCTTCCTCTAGTGAAGAGGCAGTGATGTCGACGCAGAGTTCCCCACTGACGCTGAAGCGGGCCTCGTACTCGTTGGGTCGCTCATTCTTCAGAAAGTCTGATACCTCGGCCATTTCAATCATCCTCTGAAAATCCACGGGCACTCAAACCTAGCCCGCTCGCCTATGGCGATTGGTGGTTAGGCGGCGTCCTGCTCTTGATCCAAAAGAACCCGCTCCATAAGCGTTGCCAGGGTCTCAAGATTGTCCTGACACGAGGCGATCCGGTTACGGCGCTCTGGAGAGTTGACCGGTAGCGAAATCGCCTCTATCAACTTCCTGTTTAGCCTGTGCGTGGCGTTGATCGCATGCTCGATCTGGAACGTGTTCATCATTGGAAATACCTCGTAAATGTCTCGACAGAAGCGTTGAAATCTCGGGCTTCAAGGATGGCGCAGTCGGTCTCAGCCTCGCTGATGTCCTCGTACTCAAAGGCATCCCAACGGCGTGGCGACAGGTCTCCGTTGCGATCCAGGTAATCCACCGTCCCATCTCCAAACAGGACGGCGACATAGTGGAATGCCTTCATGCGAGGGCATCTGAACCGCTCTGTCTTTGCGATTGTCTCGGCTGAGAACATGTCCATCAGACGCGCCCCTCAGTTCTGGAGGCAGTCTTGGCCATCCTGCGTAGGCGGTTCTGGTCTCCGACGAACTGCTCCGAAGCCTGAACCTTCGTTGATCCAGATCCGCGGCATACGTAGCAACGGGCATGGGAAAAGCTTTCAGCCGGGAAGAAGAACCGAGTGATCGTCTTTCCAGTTCCAGCGCAAAGGTTGCAGGTGGAGAGCGTTGCCATCACGCACCTGCTTTCCGGGCGTCTATCGAAGCATCCGCCTCGGAAATTTCCTTCCGCCAATCCTGAAGTTCTTCTTCGTCATCCGGAACATCAAGCCATGCGCCATTATCAATTGCCGGATGTCTAAAAACGACACCGCCTGAGTTGCAGTAGTCCGGTTTGATTTTGTTCTCAAACTGGAAAAGATCATAGTCCGCAAGCACTTCACAGAGCTTCCGACCTTCTTCGATAGAGGAAACAGAAACCTCAAACGACTTCATGGGAATTTGAGGAATCCACCAAACCTTGAATTTGAGGTGCTCACTCATGATCGCTTATCCTATGTTCAGAGCATCCGTTTCGGGGGTGGGGTTAGTAGCGATCGAAGGCCTTGATCGTGCCGTCCACGATCTTGTCGATCAGCTTTTCGCGCGCACCCTCGGCAAAGAGTTTCTTGACTGCGTCCGCCATCAACGTATCGAGGGCGTCGTTGAATTCCCGGCTTTCGGAAAGACGCTTTCTGGCCTCGGTATGGGCCACGCTGGCAGCAGCTTCCCGAACCGCCTTCTCAATTGGGCTGAGTGGTTTTTCGCCGTAGGACGTACGGCTGGAATCGCCTTGCTTAAGAAGACCCTCAATGGCCCCCTTCATGATTTCGGCCTTCTGTTCTTCGCTCATGTTGTCGAACAGAGCCTTTGTCAGCACGGCCCTCATCGCATCCTGATCAAGTTTGATATCCATTCCCATTCCTCCAGCGCCATAGCGCGTTGATCCGCTTTCCAAATCCGCCCGAAGGCGGATGCAGAACACAATCAGGCAGCGAATTCGATTTCTCGCATTGACGCCAGTGGAGAAGCGGCAGTAAAAGCTGTACGTAGATCATCGCGGACGTTTGGATTTTCGATCCAAATGGCTCTTGCGCGGGCCAAAGCCTCTTTTTCTTGACGATTTTCATCTTGGCGCTGAGCCTTCGGCAGATCGAAATCCCATCCGGCGCGCACTTGGCTCAATGTGTTCAGGCATTTCGTGAATTCTTCAATGACGGTCATTTTTTCATTCCCTCAGTTTTGAATTGTCGTGGGAGATCATGCCAGAAGGCCTAGTGCGCGATGATTGAGAGTGCTATACGGAGCGCTGAAGTCGGGCTGGGCCGCATCTTCAGCATCGATCGCATCCGAAAATGCGTCGTCGATATCGTCTGATAGGTAATCGGCATCCGGGATGTACTTGCTATCGGCGCCGACGATATGCGTCAGGCCAGCCAGCCCGTTCATAAGCCCAAACATCATGCTCTTCAGCGCTTCACAATTGCCTTCGAGAGACTTCGTCGGGCCGATGAGTTCGGCTGTCGCTTCGATGCAAGCCTTCATCCGATCGATTTCGAATTGAACTTCCGGTGACATCGTCGTTCCTCATCTTCCCGGTTACTTCCGATCCCGCTTCTCTGAGCCGTAGATTGTCGGACGGGAGCGGGTTTGATTTCTGTGTTATTGACATCATTTCTATACCGCTTTGGCATGGACGTCAATACCGACTTGGTATAATAGTTCGGTATGAAGAAAAGGCATGATACCGAAACTGACAGAATCAAAGCTCTTAGAAAGAAATACCCACCGGTTGAGGTGGCGCCCTTCCTAAGGATGCAACGGCGATGGATTAGGCGCGTTAATCAGATGACGCACCTGACGCATGTCCAGCGATGTGCGGCCGTGTTCATAGGCGCGTTCGGAACGCCAGACACACCTTTTTGTGCAGCCGGTATGGACTACATCTGCAGGAATGTGGGTTGCGAAAGGACGGCAGTTCACCTGGCCGTAAAAAAGTTAGAAGCCATCAAATGGATTGAGGTCGATCGCAAAACGCGGGCAGGGAACGTCTACAGGATCACTATCCCGTTTTGACTTTATGGTTGTTCTGGAACAACGAATTACGTGTTGGTGGGGAACAACACTATATAGACGGGGGCTGATATAGACGGGAGTCTATTTCTTTTATTATCTGCTTAGGAGATAGGAGAGGAGGATACAGGGAGTAAGGGTTCAAGCATTTCCAGCGAGGGCAATGTAGTGAACCGTCTCGACAGCAGATGCAGGAAACCGCAATTCCTTGGCGGGATTAAACTGCTCTAAAACTAGCTCAATGCTGTTATGCCGAATGAACTTTTTGACATAGGCCAAGAGTGGGCCGTGTTCCTCAAGGCGAATTTGGGCAATGACGTAGTCACCTTTTTTGACGCGGCGCTTAGGATCGACAAAGCAAACTTCACCGTCCTCATATCTCGGTGACATAGATTCCCCA
>NZ_JAELTU010000318.1 GCF_016429015.1 Rhizobium sp. ASV20 | reverse complement strand
GGCTGAGACATAGCAGTTGGGGCGAGCAAGTCAACAAATCGAGGGGCCATTCGAGGTCGCCTGCGGCAATTTTTCGACATTTGCCCGATCACTTTTACAAAAGACGACAATCGTGCGACAAGGCCTATGCAGCCGGCAAAGGCAGCATTCATCCACAGAATAGGGTGCCTGCGGCAGGGCAGCCTTTATTGACGTGCAGTCGCCGAGTTGAATATTGTTGCGAAATCAGACAAGTGGCCGGATGTTTTGATTCGGGCCTTGCGCGGAGTATCGGAGGCCATGATACCTTCAGGCAAAACGGTGGACGCAGCGCTCGCCCAGTTGCGCCAGGCGCTTTCGGCTTTGGAAAGCGCGGTCGACGGGCGGTTCGAGCGCGAGCGTGCGCATAGCGACATAGAAGGCGAGGTTCGGCGGGTTCATGCCGACCGCTCGCGTCTGGCTCAGGAGCTCGATCAGGCCGAGTTTCGGGCGAACCGGCTTGAGGAAGTCAATCGCGAGGTGTCGCGTCGGCTTGTCACGGCGATGGAAACCATAAGAGCCGTGCTGGACCGCTGATCCCTCGGGAGGCAGCCGTTACGGCACGGCAATGATCGGAAAGTCGAATGGCACAAGTAACGGTAACGATCGACGGCAAAGCCTACCGGATGGCCTGCGAAGAAGGGCAGGAAGGTCATCTGACCGATCTTGCCACCCGCTTCGACCGCTATGTGCTGCATTTGAAGGACCAGTTTGGAGAGATCGGCGACCTGCGCCTCACCGTCATGGCGGGGATCATGATTACCGACGAGGTGTCTGAACTGTCGCGCCGCGTTTCTGCGCTGGAGACGGAGCTGGAGGGCTTGCGCAGCAATCGCGATACGACCATGGCGGCCAATGCGCAAGCTGAGGAGACGCTGGCCAGTGTCATCGATGAGGTGACGATGCATATTCACGGAATTACCGAAAAGCTGATCGCCCGGCCAAGCGCCGAGCAGGCCTGAGTTTATTTGTGCGGATGCCGGTCGGTGCCTCTGGTGCGCTGGCGCAATCCGCTCTATATAGTTCGTGCGGTCTGCGCTTCCCGACAGGAACCACAATCCCTGGGGCCATACTCGATCCAAAGGGAGCTGTCCCTGACCAGGCCCGTGGGCTTGGACATATGGCGCCCACCTACGTTTGTAGGCACCCAGGATCGTAAACATCCATCGGTCGTCGTGGATCGCTCTCAAATTTCCGGATGCCGGAGCTTCAGCTCCTCGCGAAAATTTTCAAACGCTCTTTCTTCCTGTTCTCACGCGATTCCACACGGAAATCGCTGCGAGTTCTCCTGGAATTGATCTGGCAAAGGAAGGCGCCGCGCAGTTCTTTGTGCTGCGCTGACGCCACTCCTCCTCCCCTTAATTTTTCGAACGCAGATAGGTGTTTCGTTCCAGCTCGGCCCGATTGGTCGCGCTGCGCAGCCGCAGCAGATCCTTGCGGGCAATCAGGCCCACAAGCCGGCCGGTCTGGGCCTCGACGACAGGAACGCGGCCCGTATCTGCCTGGATCATGATATCTGCAACGCGGCCGACCGTATCGTCGACATGGGCGACAGGAATTGCGGTATCCGAGATCGCGTCATAGAGCGTTTGATCCATCAGATCCGGTTCGCTCTGCCACCGCAGCGCATCGGAGCGCGAGATCATGCCGACCAGGCGACCGTCGTTTTCGACGACGGGATAGAAGCGATGCGCATCCAGCCGCTCGGTCATATGCGCAAGGGCTTCGGAAAGACGCATGGCAGCGGGCAAGGTATCCACCCTGGCGATCATGATATCGGCGGCGCGGGTAAGCTCGAACGGATCGATGCCGTATTCGCGCGTGATGTGCTGTCCGCGCCGGGCGATCTTCTCGGTCAGGATGGAGCGGCGCAGCAGCAGAACCGTCACGGCATAGGCCGCCACCGTGGCGGCGAGCAGGGGCACAAGCGCGCCCATGTCGCCTGTCAGTTCCATGGCGAAGAAGGTGCCGGTCAGCGGAGCGCGCATGGTGCCGCCCATCATAGCCGCCATGCCCAGCAGCGCCCAGTAGCCGGGGTCGCCCGGCAAGCCGAGGCCGACAAGCCAGCCGAGCGCGCCGCCGAGGATGAGGAGGGGAGCCAGCACGCCGCCGGAGGTGCCGGACGACAGCGCGACCAGCCAGATCCCTGCCTTGACGAGCAGGATCGCGAGCACGGCGCCTGTGGCGACGTGGTTGTTCAGGAGGTCGGCGATGATATCGTAGCCGACGCCGAGTGCACGGGGCTCGATCAAGCCGCCAAGGCCGACCACGAGACCGCCAAGGGCCGGCCACCACATCCAGTGGATCGGCAGCTTTTCGAATGCGTCTTCGATCTTGTAGAGCAGGGTTGTCAGCAGACCGGATTGCAGGCCGGAGATGATGCCGACGCCGACGGCGAGCAAAATGCCCCACCAGGAAAGCGTCGTGTCGAAATGCGCGGGAAACAGTGCGCCGCTGCCGATCAGGAACGGGCGCCAGACGACCGACACGCAGGCGGCGACGGCAACGGGGATGAAACTACGCGGTTTCCATTCGAATAGCAGCAATTCGACAGCGAGCATGACCGCCGCGAGAGGTGTGCCGAACACGGCCGTCATGCCGGCTGCGGCACCGGCAACGAGCAGGGTCTTGCGCTCGGCCGCGCTGAGGTGAAAGAGCTGCGCGAAGAGCGAGCCGATGGCGCCGCCAGTCATGATGATCGGGCCTTCTGCACCGAACGGGCCGCCGGAGCCGATCGAGATCGCCGACGACAGGGGCTTCAGTACGGCTACTTTCGGCGACATGCGGCTGCCGCCGATCAGAATAGCCTCGATGGCCTCCGGAATCCCGTGGCCGCGGATTTTTTCCGATCCGTAGCGTGCCATGAGGCCGATGACCAGGCCGCCAATAATGGGCGCTGCCACCATCCACGGCGAGCGTGCCACGGCGGTGAAGGAGAGCGGCTCCGTGCTGATCTTGAACAGCCAGACGCCGTTGCTGACGAGCGCGATGAGCTTGATCAGCACCCACGCTGCGAAAGCGCCGCCGGTGCCGACCACCAGCGCCATGGCCATTAGCAGCAGCACGCGCTTGTCGGTGGTGAAATCGCCATTGTCTTTGCGGGAGGCTCCGCCGGAGAAATCGTGTCTGTTACTTTGTAGGGTGGGGGTGTCCTGCATTGGCGACCTTCTGTGCTAAGCGTGCGCGCCTACTATGCGGTAGATTTGGCGCGAGATGGCAATTATATCGTAATGCGATATAAATCAACAGAGATGATGAGCGAAATGAAGAGGACGGTTTGATGGCGCGGAACGTGGATGAAATCTTGTCGCAGGCGGATTATGAGGCGCTGGCCACGCTGCGCCATACCCTGCGCAAATTCACGGATTTCAGCACGTCGGCCGCGCAAGAGGCAGGCTTGCCGCCGCAGCAACATCAGGCGCTTCTGGCCATTAAAGGCAATCGTGTCGGCGAGCCGATGACGATCGGCATGTTGGCGGAGAGGCTGTTGATTGCTCCTCACACTGCGACGGAACTGGTGGGGCGGTTGATCGATGGCGAGTATGTCACACGCCAGCCCGACCCTGCGGACAAGCGTCGCCAGACCCTGCACTTGACGGAAAAGTCCGACAAGGTTCTCCAGCAGCTCAGCTCGATCCACCTTCTCGAAATTCGCGACATGGCGCCAAAGCTGATCGAAATTCTCAGTCAGCTTCAGGCTGAACGCTAAGCATCATCCATTCGTGTCAGGTGATCGCCGCGGTCAAGCGGCGGGCGGCAGCTCGTCGTGAGGCAGATGCTGTGCCTCAACTCTCCAGATCGCTTTTCAGTTGGTCAAGGATTGTGAGGGCGTGGCCGGCATAGGCGCTGATCCAGCGGTCGTGGATCTGCTTGATCGGCAGGCTGTTCAGATG
>NZ_JAELTU010000317.1 GCF_016429015.1 Rhizobium sp. ASV20 | reverse complement strand
CGAGTTGCTGACGATGTCGCAGGCGGGGATCAAGCTGATTAACCTGCTGCATACGCCGGAAGGTAGTCAGTCGTTCCCGGACGGCTCGGCGATCACTGGCACGAGCTCCTACCAGACGACCGACGGCACGTCGCACTATCTGGTTGGCGACGCCACGCTCGCCTACCAGCCGGCGATCCCGAAACAAAATGCTGCGTGATAGCCGAACCTTGATGAATACTATGCCGGACGCGCAAGCGTCCGGCATGTGGTCTCGCCAACCTCTCGCATAGTGACCATGGACCAGGCCAGCACAATCGAACCCAACCAATCGCCGGAAACATCACCCGATGATGTGAAGCGTCCCGACAGCGGCCTTGCGGCGATCGCGGCAGTTGCCGGCTACTTCCGCATCGCCTCCAACCCGGATGTACTTGCCCGTGACCTAGCCTTGTCGGAGCCTGCGGGCAGGAACGATCTGCTACGCGCGGCAAAGCTTGTCGGTCTGAAAGCAAAACATCTGGCGATTGAGAGGGATGCCCGGCTTGCGACACTGCCGGCGCCCGCCATCGCTTGCCTGAGCGACGGGCGCTTCGCCCTCTTCGGCGGCGCAGGACCTGATGGCACCTGGCGTGTCATCGATCCCGTCGACTTCTCCAGTCGCAATCTCGAGCCGCATCAGTTGCTCGCAGAGACATCGGGCCATTTCATCCTGCTACAACGGCGGCTGGCAGGTCCGGGATCATCGAGGGGCAATTTTGGCTTCCGCTGGTTCCTGCCGTCGATCTGGCGCTATCGCCGCGCCTTCGGCCATGTCCTGCTCGCCTCGCTCATCGTCCAGATCTTTGCGCTCGTCACACCGCTCTTCTTCCAGGTCGTCGTCGACAAGGTGCTCGCCCATCGCAGCTACTCGACCCTGATCGTGCTGGTCGTCGGTCTGGCAGCCGTCGGCCTGTTCGACGTCGTGCTGCAATATCTTCGAACCTATGCGCTGTCGCATACGACCAACCGCATCGATGTCGAGCTCGGGCGGCGGTTGTTCCGCCATATGCTCAACCTGCCGCTCTCCTATTTTGAGACGAGGGCAACGGGTCAGACGATCGCCCGTGTGCGAGAACTAGAGACGATCCGTAACTTCCTGACCGGGCAGGGACTGTTCTCCGGCCTCGATCTGATCTTCACCATCGTCTTCATCGTCGTGCTGTTCTCCTATTCCGCCAAGCTCGCCTGGATCGTCGTCGCCTCCATCCCCTTCTATCTGGCGATTGGCTTCCTGGTGCGGCCTTTCCTCAAGGAGAAGATCGATGAGAAGTTCGAGCGCGGCGCCTACAGCCAGCAGCTTCTCGTCGAGACTGTCGTCGGCGTCCAGACGCTGAAGGCCTCCGCCGTCGAGCCGGTGGTTTCGTCGCAATGGGAAGAACGGCTGGCGGGCTATGTGCAATCTTCCTTTGCCACCACCATGCTCGCGGCCAAGGGCCAGAACGCCATCCAGTATATCAACAAGATCACCTCGGCCGCTCTGCTGCTCTTCGGCGCCCAGGCCGTCATCAATGGCGAGCTGACAGTCGGTGCGCTGGTCGCCTTCAACATGATCGCCGGTCAGGTCTCTCAGCCGATCCTGCGGCTGTCGCAGCTCTGGCAGGATTTTCAGCAGGTGCAGGTCTCGGTCGCCCGTCTCGCCGATATTCTCAATGCCCCGCCAGAGCCACGGCCGGAAGTTGCCGTCAGCCTGCCGAAGCCAAGGGGCGGGATTAGCTTCAAGGGCGTCAACTTCCGCTACACCGCCGATGGCCCGGAAGTTCTGCGCGACATCTCCCTTTCGGTTCGTCCCGGCGAAGTGATCGGTATCGTCGGCCCATCCGGATCGGGCAAATCGACGCTGACCAAGCTGGTGCAGCGCTTCTACATTCCGACGCGTGGTCAGGTCTTCGTTGATGGCCAGGATATCGCTCAGGTCGATCCGGCCTGGCTGCGCTCCAACATCGGTGTGGTGCTGCAGGAGAACATGCTGTTCAACCGGACGATCCACGACAATATCTGCCTGGTCAATCCATCGATGTCGCGGGGAGCGGCTATGCAGATGGCGCGGCTGTCTGGAGCCGACGAGTTCATCGCCAAGCTGCCGAAGGGCTATGACACCCTGATCGAGGAGCGCGGCGCCAACCTCTCCGGCGGCCAGAGGCAGCGCCTGGCGATCGCACGCGCCTTGGCGACCAATCCGCCGATGCTGATCCTCGATGAGGCCACAAGCGCGCTCGACTATGAGAGCGAGCGCATCATCCTTGCCAACATGCGCGAGATCGTCAAAGGCAGGACAGTCATCATCATCGCCCATCGGCTGGCGACCGTGCGTCACTGTGACCGCATCATCGGCATGAAGGATGGGCGCATCGTCGAGGAGGGTACGCATGACAGCCTGCTTGCCCGACCGAACGGCCTCTACGCCCATCTCTGGCAATTGCAGACGGGGCTCAATCAGCTATGAACCCCGTTATCCAACCACCCAAACGACCGAAGAGACCGAGCCGGTCGGGCAGACCGCTGCGACGCAGCAGAACCGAGAACGAGTTCCTGCCGGCGGCCCTTGAGATCCTCGAGACGCCGGCCTCGCCGATCCGCACCGCCTTCATCTGGTTCATCGCCATCGTTGTCGCCGCCACGCTGTTATGGAGCTATCTCGGCACCTTTGACATCGTTTCGACGGCGCAAGGCAAGATCCAGCCGACGGGACGGGTCAAGGTCATCCAGTCAATCGAGGTCGGCAAGACGAGGTCCATTCCCGTCGTCAACGGCTCGAGGGTCAAGGCCGGCGATATCGTCGTCCAGCTCGACGATACCGAGCTCAAATCCGACGAGGAGGCTATATCGGTGAACCTTCAAGCCTATCGTGCTGAGATTTCTCGCCGCGACCTTGCATTTGCCACGGCTCGGAACTGGCTTGCCAGCGATCTTTGGAGCGACGAGCGGGCACTTCCCGCCGACCTCTCGTTCGATGCCGACACGCCCAACAATATACAAAGCCGCGAGCGGATGATCCTTGCGGCCGACCTTGCCTCGCTCGATGCCAATCTCGACAATCTCTCGGCACAGCGGGCTCAGAGCCAGGCGACGATCGAACGCCTAACCGCAACGATCGAGGCCCGCAAGACTTTGATTGCTACTCTTGCCCAGAGGGTGACGATGCGCTCGTCCCTGGTCGATCAGGCGGCCGGTTCGAAGTCCAACGTCATCGATGCTCTGCAGGCACAGCAGTCGGAAGAGACCGACCTTGCGGAACAGAAGGGCCAGCTTTCCGAGGCGCGCGCGGCCCTGACTGTTGCCACGAGCGAAGGTCAAAAGACGCTGCAGACCTTTATCGCCGACAATGCGGTCAAGATGGGTGAAGCATCCCGACAGGCGGACGAGCTTGAAAAGCAGCTCGTCAAAGCCCGCAAACGCAGGCAATCCATGACGATTGCGAGCCCGATCGACGGCATTGTCACGGCATCTGCGATCACGACCGTCGGCCAGGTCATCAATCCCGGCGCCGAACTGATGCGTATCGTTCCAGACGACGCCGAGCTTGAGATTGAGGCTTTTCTGCCGAACAAGGATATCGGCTTCGTTGCTGCGGGGCAGGAGGCCGTCATCAAGATCGAGGCTTTCCCGTTCACCCGCTTCGGTGTCATCCATGGCCGTGTCGTCTCGGTCGCAACGGATGCCGTACCCGAACCGGATGCCCAGCAGATGGAAGGCGAGCCTGCCAAGCAGCTACAGAGCCTTATTCCGCTCGGAAACGTTCAGCGCATGCAGAACCTGGTGTTTCCGGTAACCGTCAGGCTCGATACCGACACCATCACGGTTGATGGCGTCAGTCAGGAATTGTCACCTGGTATGGCTGCTACCGTCGAGATCAAAACCGGCCAACGCCGTATCCTCGAATACCTCTTCTCGCCGATGGTC
>NZ_JAELTU010000316.1 GCF_016429015.1 Rhizobium sp. ASV20 | reverse complement strand
ATCGACAGATAGACGCCGTTAACGCGTGAGCGGAAGGCGAACCAGCCGAAGATGAAGGCAAGCAGGCCGGGGGCTGCCAGTACCATCAGCATGGCGAACCAGAACTGATCGAAGCCGTACCAGAACCAGGGCAACTCCTTCCAGTTCAGGAACACCATGAAATCGGGCAGGATCGGATTGCCGTAGGTGCCGCGCGCGCCGATCTGCCGCATCAGATACATGCCCATCGCATAGCCGCCGAGCGCGAAAAAGGCACCGTGACCGAGCGAGAGAATGCCGCAATAGCCCCAGACGAGATCGAGCGCCAGGGCCAGCAGCGCATAGGTCAGATACTTGCCGAACAGCGACATCAGGTAGGTGGGCACATGCAGCGCACTGGTTTCGGGCAGCAGCAGGTTCGACAACGGGACGAGGAAGGCGACGGCCATCAATATCGCGATAGCGATGCTGATGCGCCGGTCGAGCGAGCGAAGAAGAAAGGCCGTAATCATGCGTCCACCGCCCTTCCCTTGAGCGCGAAGAGGCCGCGCGGACGTTTCTGGATGAAGAGAATGATGAGGACGAGGACAAGGATCTTGCCGAGCACGGCTCCCGCATAGGGCTCGAGGAACTTGTTGAGAATGCCGAGCGAGAAGGCACCGACGAGCGTTCCCCAGAGATTGCCGACCCCGCCGAACACCACGACCATGAAGCTGTCGATGATATAGCTCTGGCCGAGATTCGGCGAGACGTTGTCGATCTGCGAGAGCGCGACGCCCGCCATGCCGGCAATGCCCGATCCGAGAGCAAAGGTGAAGGCATCGATCCAGGGCGTGCGGATGCCCATGGATGACGCCATACGCCGGTTCTGCGTCACCGCCCGCATCTGTAGCCCGAAGGCCGAACGCTTGAGCAGAAGCAGGAGCGCAATGAACACACCGAGCGAAAAGACGATGATCCAGAGACGGTTCCAGGTGATCGAGAGATAGCTGAGATCGAAGGAGCCGGACATCCAGGAGGGATTGCCGACTTCCTGATTGGTTGGCCCGAAGATCGAGCGCACCGCCTGCTGCAAGATCAGCGAGATGCCCCAGGTGGCAAGCAGCGTTTCCAGCGGTCGGCCATAGAGAAAGCGGATGACGCCGCGTTCGATGACGAGGCCGACCGCACCGGTGACGATGAAGGCGACCGGCAGGGCGATCGCCAGCGACCAGTCGAATAGCTCCGGGTAGGAGCTGCGGATGACGCTCTGGACCATGAAGGTCGAATAGGCGCCGAGCATCACCATCTCGCCATGCGCCATGTTGATGATGCCCATGACGCCGAAGGTGATGGCAAGGCCGGTGGCAGCCAAAAGCAGCACCGAGCCGAGCGACAGGCCATACCAGACATTCTGCACCGCATCCCAGAACTTCAATTGTTCCTGAATGCCGGCAATGGCGGCTGTAAGATCGGGCTTCAAGCTGTCGTCGACGGAAACAGAGGAGAGGATACCGATGGCATCTCGGCCGCCCTCGAGCCTGATCGTTGCGATGGCAGCCCTCTTGTCCTCCACCGGACGGTCGGAGCCGAGCACGGCAACAGCGCGTGCCCGTTCAAGAACGGCGCGGATTTCTCCATCCTTCTCGTTCTGGATCGCCGTCTCGACGGCTTCAAGCGAATCCGCGCTCGGTGATTTTATCACCGATTGCGCCGCCTCCAGGCGGACACCGCGATCCGGGCTCATCAGCGTCAAACTGCCGAGAGCCGCACGAACCGCGCGGCGCAGATTGTTGTTGATCTTGATCTTGCCGAGATTGTCCTTGGCTTCCTGCCCCTCCGCCTGCCCCGTGAGCGGGTCCACCAGGGCCATCGCATCACCGGAGGGCTTGCCGATAAAGACCTGGTCGTCGGACTTGCGGACATAAAGATCGCCATCGGAGAAGGCCTGTAGTGCCGGCACGACCTTGGGGTCGCCGGTCTTTGCAAGGCTCTGAACGATCGCAGCCGCCTGCTGAAAACTGGCCTGACCGAGCGAATTGATAAGGCCGTGGGCATCTTCCTGGGCGCGCAAGCCGGTGGCTGTCAGCACCATCACAAGACAGAAGCCGGCGACGAGCGCCATGGCCATGCGGTAAGCGAATTTGTCGAACATTACGCTAGTCCCCTCAAACTGCCGCGGGCAGAGAAGCCTGCCCGCGGCGGTCTTGCGTCACGGCGGCTGAGATCAGGAGCCCTTGCCGCCGCACTTGCCGGTGGTGACGTTGAAGTTGCCGCAGTTCATCGGCATCCGCCAATCCGAGATCAGGTCCTTGCTGTCGGGCAGGTAGTCCGACCATTCCTTGCCGACCACGGCCGGGGTTTGAGAAACGACATCGAACTGGCCGTTTTCCTGCACTTCGCCGATGAGAACCGGCTTGGTGATGTAGTGGTTCGGCATCATGGTGGCGGTGCCACCGGTGAGGTTCGGAACGGAGACGCCGACAAGTGCGTCGATCACCTTGTCCGGATCGGTGGTGCCGGCCTTTTCGACAGCCTTCACCCACATGTTGAAGCCGATATAGGCGGCTTCCATGGGGTCGTTGGTCACGCGCTTGTCGTTCTTGGTGTAGGCGTGCCATTCCTTGATGAAGGCGGCATTGGCCGGCGTGTCGACCGACTGGAAATAGTTCCAGGCGGCGAGATGGCCGACAAGCGGCTTGGTGTCGACGCCGGCGAGTTCCTCTTCGCCAACCGAGAAGGCGACGACCGGAATATCTTCCGCCTTCACACCCTGGTTGCCCAGTTCCTTGTAGAAGGGAACATTGGCGTCGCCGTTGATTGTGGAGACGACGGCCGTCTTCTTGCCGGCCGAACCGAAGGTCTTGATCTTGGAGACTTCCGTCTGCCAGTCGGAGAAGCCGAACGGCGTGTAGTTGATGATGATGTCCTCGTCCTTAACGCCCTTGGACTTCAAATAGGCTTCGAGGATCTTGTTGGTCGTGCGCGGATAGACATAGTCGGTGCCTTCGAGCACCCAGCGCTGCACGCCTTCATTCTTCATCAGATAGTCGACGGCCGGGATCGCCTGCTGGTTCGGAGCAGCACCCGTATAGAAGACGTTGCGCTCGGACTCTTCGCCTTCGAACTGCACCGGATAGAACAGGATCGAATCCAGTTCCTTGAAGACAGGCAGAACCGACTTGCGCGACACCGAGGTCCAGCAGCCGAAGACGGCAGCGACCTTGTCCTTCTGGATCAGCTCACGGGCCTTTTCGGCAAAGAGCGGCCAGTCGGAGGCCGGATCGACGACGACGGGCTCGAGCTTCTTGCCGAGAACGCCGCCCTTCTTGTTCTGCTCGTCGATGAGCATCAGCATGGCATCCTTCAGCGTCGTTTCCGAGATCGCCATGGTGCCGGACAGCGAATGCAGGACGCCGACCTTGATGGTGTCGTCGGCTGCGAAGGCGCCGTGAAATGCGGTGGTGGACATGATGGCGCCAAGCAGCGCGCCGGAGACGAGAGATCTGAATTTCATCCGTGGTTCCCCTCTTTTTGTCTGCCGCAACGGTCCGTAAACAAGGATTAACCGTTGCCTTTTGCGACTATCCGGCCGCCTCTTGGGAAACCACATACGTAAAATGACGTAGGCGCCGGGGCGAAATCTGCAGCTTTGGACACGCTCATGCCCTTAAGCACCGTATCGATCCATGTTACGACATCCTTGGACTGCCAGCGTGATTATAGCTGGACGGACGAAGGGCAAGCATGGCTGCGCGGCAACGCATCATTCCGGTAAGACGCGCGTATAATCGCTGGGTCGCGAACCAGACGCTGGAAGACTACGCCCTGCGCTTCACCGCCAAGAGCGCGCGGCAATTTTCCTCGCAGCGCATCTCGCAAACGGCGATCGGCGCCATATCCTTCCTGGCGCTAGAGGCGATCGGCGGCACGATCACGCTTTCCTACGGCACGACGAACGCCTTCTATGCCATCATCGTCGCCAGCTTCGTCATGCTTTCGGTCGGCCTGCCGATCA
>NZ_JAELTU010000315.1 GCF_016429015.1 Rhizobium sp. ASV20 | reverse complement strand
GGCTTTGGACGATGGGATCGGTGCGCGCAGCTGGTTCTGCGATCCCAGTGCTCCCTGGCAAAAGGAAGCGGTGGAAAACGCCAACAAACGCATTCGCCGCTTCCTACCGGCCAATACCGACCTGACGCATCTACCACAAGCAACCCTCGACCAGCTGGCGCGCATGCTCAACGACCAGCCGAAAAAGTGCCTCGGCTACAAAACCCCGGCAGAGGTCTTCGTTATGCATTTGCAGGCGCAAGATTGATCCCCTACCCTGCAAACCGGCAATGATGCACTTGGGGGAGATTCTCCAACACTACCAGCCAAGCCGCTCGACAAGCTCCTTGCGATATTGGCGCGAGACGGGCCATCGGTCTTCAACGGCGCGCAAGCGCAACTCCCAATGAAACCCGGCGCCGCCATGCTTGTCGAGACCGGCGATGTGCACAAGATGGACGATGGCGGTGCGATGGATCGTCAAGAACGTCGCTGCGGGTAGGAGCGAGCGCCAGGCATGCAGCGGTCGGCGGTCGATCACGACGGAGCCATCATCCAGCCATACGCGCGCTTCGTTGCGATCCGACCGAACCGCAACGATCGCCCGAAGAGGCACCCCCCTTATCCTGCCGCCTCCGACGGAGAGATAGACCAGCGGCTCCTGCGACTGCCGGCCCTGCGTCGCCTCGGGATCTGGATACCCGCCATAGCGCGACTGGCCAATAAGGCGCCCACATAGATCAAGAAGCGTCGCATCCTCGTCGGTCCACACACGTCTTTCCCGGACAGCGTCGTAGCCAATGCAGGCTCGCAACTGCCCTTCGTAAAGGATGGGCACGCTCAGCACACTCTTGTCGTTCTGGCGCAACATTTCCCGACGCAGGGCTCGTGCCGCGGCAGGCAGCCTTGCCACATCATCGATCATGACGGCCTTGCCGGCGAGCAACTGGCGGTGCAACCAGGCAATCATGGCAACCGGCGTATCCTGAAGATCCTCGACGTGCGAGCTGACGCCACGCGCGCACCATTCATGGGTATTGCGAAAGCGGGTGTGCTCGCTGTCATATTCGAACATCCAGCAGCGGTCCGCTTGCGCCGCGGCGCCAAGATGGGCGACGATATCGCCGATCGCCGCTTCAGTAGGCTGTCCAAGAATGCTCAGGGCGGCAAAGGCCAAACTGTCGAGCCCACCTCCGTGTTCGATCTCGGCAAGCGTCCTGTTCTTCCATCCTTTGTCGGGGATCATTGCTGGCGACATGGATGCGAGTGGGACGTTGCACATTTGATGCAAAGCCGTTCGTTGAAGCTGGCTGACGGCGGCATTTCACCTGCATCGCGGATTTTATGTCCGTTCATCTATCCCGTATGTCCATTGGTCTTGACCATATTGACCCGAGTCGGAAGCCTCTGCAAACGCTGATTGCGTCGCAAACGATTCAGCCTTCGCGCGAATCTTTGAGAAGATCTCAGTTTTGCGGAGTGGGCGAAACACATGACGGGGCACGACGGAATGAATCAGGACGAAATCGCTTCGATCTCGAGCTTCGACCGCTATCGTCAGGCGATGCCAACACCGTCCAGCCGCCTCTTCCCAATGCAGACAAATTGGAACCAAGCGAGTGGTCGGGATCCTATGCTCGCGAGAACGAAAAACGCTGATCTTGCGCGACATCTTTTCGCCGGCGTCGCACTTTCTGCCATCATTCTCGGTTGCACAAGCCACCCCACCTACGCACAGGGCGCAGGATACCCGGGAGCACCCGGCTATACAGGTGCAACACTCGACAACCCCGTCGGCTCGACCCTGAGCGGCGGCAACGGGAGTGCCGGGATTAGCCAAGGCGACGATGGTGGCGCCGGAGGCATCGGCGCCGCTGTAAGCGGCAGCGGCATGAATGCGAATTCAGGCACCGTTACAGGAGGGACGGGCAGCTCCGGCACGTACGACGTCAATGGCCAAGATCAAACAGGTAATGGCGGCAATGGAGGTGCCGGTGGTACCGGCGCGATCTTTTACGCCGACGACGTGGACTTTACGAATGCCGGCACCATTACCGCGGGTGCGGGCGGTGCTGGCGCATTAGGGGCCAATGGTGTCGGCAATACCGGCTATGGTGGCAGCGGAGCAGTGGGCGGCACGGGCGTGATTTTTTCTGGTTCCGTGGCTAACTTTACCAATGCGGGCACAGTCAAAGCGGGCATGGGAGGCCAGGGCGGGCCGGGAAGCAACGGCGGGGACACCGGCTATGGCGGCAATGGAGGAGCCGGAGGAACGGGCGTGATTTTCTCCAGCACCGGCACAATCTTTACCAATTCAGGCTCGGTCACCGCAGGTTCGGGCGGCAGCGGTGGGTCCGGGAGCAATGGCGGGAATGCGGGCTATGGTGGTAATGGCGGCGACGGCGGCGTCGGCGTTGCCTTTTCCGGTTCCGCGTCGACCTTCATCAACAACGGCAGCATTATAGGCGGTAACGGCGGCTACGGTGGAGCAGGTCTCAACGGAAGCGGTATAGACATTGACGGCGTGCGTGGGAATGGAGGCGCCGGCGTTACCGGTACCAATCTCGCCATTTTCAACAACGGCTCAATCTCGGGAGGCTCAGGCGCCGCAGGCTTGGCCAATGCGATCGCCTTTACGGGTGGGACCAACAGCCTGACGATCACAGCGGGTTCGACGATCAACGGCAATGTCGTCGCCTATTCGACCTTGGACACGTTGGGACTCAGCGGCGCCGCCAACGCAAGCTTCAATCTGTCACGGCTTGGACCCGCCAATGGTTCGTCGCAATTTCAAAACTTCGGTTTCCTTGGCTTCGGTATCCTTGAAAAATCCGGCACCGGCACCTGGACGACGTCCGGGATCGCGGGAACTACGCTTGCTTATCGTGTCACGGATGGCATCCTCGACCTCGGCGGCACGGCACAAGATGCGGCATCGCTTTTGCTGACGGGCGGCACCCTTGCAAACGGCACACTGACGAGCACAGGTCAATTCTACGTCGCGTCCGGAACGGTTTCCGCCAACCTTGCCGGAACGGGAGCCTTGCTCAAAAGTGGAACGGGCAAAGTCGTCCTCTCCGGTGCCAACAGCTTTACAGGCGGGACGACAATCTCAGCCGGCACGCTCCAGCTCGGTGACGGACGAACGAGCGGGTCCATTTCCGGAAACATCGACAACCGAGGCATCCTGGTTTTCAACAATGTTGTCCCCACCACCGTCGCCGGACAAATCATTGGCTATGGTTCCGTCACTCAGTCCGGCCCGGGAACTGTAACCCTCACCGGCACCAATAGCTATGCCGGCGAAACGACGATCAATGCCGGAACACTTCAGATCGGCAATGGCGGAACGACGGGCTCGATCATAGGCCCCGTCCGCAACTTTGGCACCCTCGCCTTTAGCCGCAGCGATGCCATCACTTTTGGCGGCATGATTACGGGCCTCGGCGGTGTCAGCCAGATCGGTTCTGGAACAACCACCCTCACCGGCGCCAATAGCTATTCGGGCGGGACGACAATCAATGCCGGAACGCTTGCCCTTGGCACGGGCGGTTCGCTTGCGGCGGGAGGTGCAGTCAGTCTGACCGGTACGGGTGCAAGGTTCGACATCAGTTCGTCGAGCAGCAACCAAATGATCGGTGCGCTCAGCGGTGTTGCAGGCAGTGCCGTCGCGCTTGGCTCCAATAGCTTGACCTTCGGCGACCGGAGCAACCAGACCTATGCCGGTTCGATCAGTGGAACCGGCAGCCTCGTCAAGCAGGGCACAGGCACGCAATTCTTGGCCGGCGACAATTCGGGGTTCGGTGGCTCAGTCGCCGTAACGAGCGGTACTCTGATCGTTGGCGACAAGCTTGCAGGCTCCGCCGCAGTCAATGGTGGCACATTGCAATTCGGGAACGGGATGTCCGGCGCGGCCAGCAACCTTACCGGCCCGTTGTCGATCACCGGCGCGGGAAGTGCTCTTTCCATTCAGGGCGCTGCGACACTCGCGGTCGCCGGCAACGTCAATCTGACCGATAGCACCACACTTGCGATCGGTGTCGGGTC
>NZ_JAELTU010000314.1 GCF_016429015.1 Rhizobium sp. ASV20 | reverse complement strand
GGATCACCGGCGGCTTCTCCGGCCTCGACGGCTCGGGCGCCTTCGCAGCTGTGACGGCCGGCATGAGCCTGCAGACGCAGAACTTCTGGATGCTCGATGCCAGCCTGCTCTTCAATATCGAGGGCGACGGACAGAAGTCCGTCGGCGCTAAACTCGCCGCAGCAAAGAAGTTCTAAAGCGCGTAACGACGCCCGGCGCATCTCGACAACACGGTCGCTCAGGGCGCCATCGAGATCCTGAGCGATGAGGCGAATGACGCATTTGCATTTTGTATATCCTACGGCGCCGGCTTTCAGCGAGGCGATCCGGCGCTCTGTGCGCTGGACACACGCCCTGCGCCCCTGGACCGGATCACGCACGTACCGGCCGATCTAAATGACAAGCAGGTGCGGATCGCGATGACGAGCCGCACCATCGAGGGCTTTGCACGGGTTCTGTTGCAAAATTTGAGGTAGGGGCGTCGGCAGATTGCCACGGCTGCTCAGAACGCGGCAGCCAGGCTCTCAACCTGATCAGAGATTGACGGGTTGGCAGCGTAAGCGTCCTGCAATTGGCGCTTTCGTAGCATGTGGATCATCTCAATTCCGGACAATGTTGCCACAGCCGATTTAAATGACTTGAAGCCGAGCATCGGTCTGACACGCCGCTTGATGCGTCGGTGATCCTGCTCGATGCGGTTGTTCAGATACTGGCTCTGTCGAATGCATAGGGATTCAGGGCGACGGCAGGACCGATCCTGAAGGCGGCTTGCGGTGTCACACGAAATGATAGCTTCCCGGTTGGTCTGGCTGCCATCGATGACGATGCGCTCCGGCCGGCCGTGCCGGGCGAAAGCCTTTTTGAAGAAACGTCTGGCGGCGGAGAGATCACGATGCTCGCTGAGCCGAAACTCGACCGTATCGCCGTTTCTGTCGATGGCGCGATAGAGATACGTCCATAGGCCGCGAACCTTGATATAGGTCTCATCGGCGTGCCACTTGCCAGTGACGGCGCGCTTGCGCCGATTGAACCGATCCGCCAACAGGGGCGCAAAGTGGACGACCCAGCGTTGGATTGTCGAATGATCGACTCTGATGCCGCGTGCGGCCATCATTTCCTTCAGGTCGTGCAGGCTCAGGCCATTGCTCACATACCAGCGCACGCACAGCAAGATCACTAACTGCTCGAAATGCCGACCTTTGAACATTGCCAATCTCCGCGACTTCTGGAGATCAATATCATGTCACCAGTAACGAGGAAGTTTGCAACAGAACCTCTTACTCTCGTCGTCCATTACAATCACTAACTTTGACCGTTTGCAAGATATCGCGCCTTCGTTTTTGAGACTTATTGACGCTGGAATCTTATGCTCGTGAACACGCAGTCGCGTTGTATCATCCCTTGTATTATGACGGCAAGGTAGGACGGGGTGCCTTGAGCTATCTCTGCACGCTGGTGCCGAATGAGCTTGCAAGGCATCTGGGTCGGCGGCTTCACCTGTCCCTCGTCATCGCGATCACGACGGTGGTCGCTATGACGGCACTGCTGCTTCCGCTCCGGGCCGCGACGATTGGAAACGCTTGGAGCGATGCGATCGATCGGACGACGATCAACGCCGTTCCGTTCGACACCAATGTCGGTGTCGCCTGGCAGGCGCAAGCCCTTGCCGCCGTTCTGCTGCTGCTCTCCGCTTTCGGTCCCGCCAGTTGGAAACAGGCTGCGGCCGCAATCTCGTCGGGATTGCTTCTGGCGACACAGCCGATCACCGGCCACGCCGCCATGAACGAGGGATGGATCGGCACGGCTCATCAGTGGAACGACATTGCCCACCTCTGGTCCGGCGGCGCCTGGGTCGGCGCGCTTGTTCATGTTCTCCTGCTCTTGCCCCTGATATCCGACCCCGAATTCGGCTCGCAGGCGCGGGTCGCGTTGATGCGGTTTTCGACCGTCGGCCATCTGGCGGTCGCCTCAGCACCTCCAGTCCAAAATTGTCGGGCGCTTGCCGCCGATAGCACGCGGCTCGTGGGGATAATGTGATCGGAGCAAGGAGTCCGATTTGGAAACGGGCTGGCCCGCATGCTTGCGACCACTCATATCCGCATAGGCGACATGCTGCGCCGGCTTTTTGCAAGGCATCGACGACAAAAAGCCCTCGATCAATCGGGAGGAACGAGTTTTGAAGAAATTGCTCATAGCAGCAGGTTCGGTCGTGGTTTTGGCTGCCGGTGCCGGGTTGCCGTACCTAACAAGCCACGAAACCGGAGATAGCGCTGAGGTCGCGTCATCTGCCCATCTTGTCCCGTTGCCCCCGAAAGAGACGTTCACCCCCCGTCTTCGCCCCATGTGCCCACTGTCATCAAATTGGCCAGGGAGCACGAAATTCGACGGGTCCGGTCCTCACGGGTGTTCTCAACCGCCGCGCCGCATCGACCGTGTACCCCTATTCATCAGCGATGCACGACAGCGGCCTTATCTGGGACGAAACGATGCTTCGCGCATTTCTGAAAAATCCTCAAAAGTTCGTTCCCGGAACCAGGATGGCATTTGCCGGTCTCAATGATCCGCAGATCGACAAGTTACTGGATTACATCCGCTCTGTCGGATTCCCGCAATAACGACGCCCTGCCGCAAACTTCGACAACAGCGCGTTTGCCGCCGCCGCAAACGAGGCGCGGAAGCCAAATTGAGGCAGGGCGTTCCGATGAGAACAATCGCAAGGCTGCCGACTTCGCCGGCCTGACCGGGCTTTCTCCGGTTTTTAGAGATCGGAGGATCATCTTATGCCATGCAGGGACTGATCGCTTAGATCAACCTGCCGTCGACCGAACTCTCGTCGCCGTTGTCACTATCATCTGGAATCTCTCTTCGTTCTCAGCCTCAAGAGGCGGCCACCCCGCCCACGCCTCAGCGGCGCGCTGATCGCCACCGCAGCCGTTGTGGCCGTCGCATGGCCCGCAGCAGCGACTGAGCCTTTGCGCATCGGCGCAACCTTCATCACCAGCGGCGTCGACCCGGCCAAGGGGTCAAATGGTTGGGCACTGACCAGCCATGGGGTTGGCGAAAACCTTTTCACCGTCGACAGGCAAGGCAAACTTGTTGATAGGACGTCAACCTGCGGCGATAGTCTGCCAGACGGTGGCGATAACGTTCCCGCGCCTCCTCCAACACGTCGAGCGCATGTTCAAGACGGGAGACACACACCGTTAGAAAGTTCAAGGCGCTCACATTTTCCCGAAAGACTAGCGGCTCCGAGACGGTCTATCGTGGTCAGGCGCGGTCGTAGGTAAATGAGGTCAGCAGCGTGGTGACGAAATTGCTTGCCCGCTCCTTCACGAGGGTCTCGGTCCACTCATTGGTTCCGCGAAGCCTGAGATCGGTGTGAATGCTGTCGACCGCAGCCTCCTCGATCCGCTTGACATGCTCTTTGAAATGGCTCTCCCCGCCGGCGCGGTACATGTCACGGATCACCATGCGCAGGATCTCCTGGATCGCGATCTGCCACGCTGTGTTGATTGACTGAAGTTCATTCGTGTCGGGTGCCATAGGTCTGCTTTCGTTTAAGTGGAGGGCCACATACGGTACTGTTGGCCTGGGGCGATCTTGTAGCTAGGCTAAGCTTGTCTCGCCTTGCGATTGGCGTAGCGCCGGTCGCGTTCGGCTTTGCGGGCGGCCTCGTCTTGAACAACCCGTGATATCCTGTCGTTTTCGGCTAGTTGTCGCGCGTCAATCTCGGCCGCGGCGGCGGCCTCTGTGGCTACCTGCTCTTCAGCCGCGAGCGTCTCGAGCCGAGTCCGCTCCTCCAGCTTCAGTCTTTGACGTTCCACACGGCGGGCTTCGCGAGCTTCAACAAGCGAGATGCGCTCGGCCTGCCTGGAGGCTTGAATTGGTTCAGCCGCCGTCTTCGCAGCTCGGTAGGCATTGAGAAGAGCTGCCTTGGCGTCCGTAGCAGCTAAGCGGCGGTCGGTGAGTTCGTTATTTCGAGCATGTTTCAAATTTTTATCCTGATATTAGTCGTCCGGGGGACGATCAGCTGGACTTCGATCGCTTGGCAAGCAGC
>NZ_JAELTU010000313.1 GCF_016429015.1 Rhizobium sp. ASV20 | reverse complement strand
GTCATCGACGGTCCCTTCGCTGAAACGAAAGAGCAATTGCTGGGCTTCTATGTCGTTGACTTCGAGACGCTCGACGAGGCGCTCGAATTCTCCAAGGAGTTGGCAGTGGCCAATCCGGGCGTCGGCTCCTACGAGATCCGTCCGCTCTACGTATTCCGACCGGGGACGATTGCAACATGACGGATCTCGCCTGGATCGATATCGCATTGACCAACGCCCGGCCGCAGGTGTTGGGCGCGCTGCTGCGCTATTTCCGCAATCTAGACATCGCTGAGGAGGCCTTTCAGGAGGCCTGCCTCAAGGCCTTGAAAACATGGCCCGACAAAGGGCCGCCGCGCGATCCGATTGCCTGGCTGATCTTCGTCGGGCGCAATAGCGGCATCGATACGGTGCGCAAGCAGTCGAAATTGCAGAGCCTGCCGGATGAGGAGACGATATCCGATACCGACGATGCTGAGAGCGATCTTGCCGAGCGTCTCGATGGCTCTGGCTATCGCGATGACATTCTGCGGCTGCTGTTCATCTGCTGTCACCCCGATCTGCCTGCGACACAGCAGATTGCGCTTGCGCTGCGCATCGTCTCCGGCCTCTCCGTGCCGCAGATCGCCCGTGCGTTTCTTGTCAGCGAAAGTGCCATGGAACAGCGCATCACCCGGGCCAAGGCGCGCGTTGCCGCCGCCGGCGTTCCCTTCGAGACGCCGGGTGCCGTGGAGCGAAGCGAGCGGCTGGCGCTCGTCAGCGCCATGATCTACCTCATCTACAATGAGGGCTACTCGGCTGGCGGCACGCATCGCGAAGCCGCCGCCTTTGCCGACGAGGCTATCCGTCTTGGCCGGCTGCTGCTGCGTATCTTTCCATCCGAGCCAGAAACCATGGCGCTGCTGGCGCTGATGCTCTTGCAGCAATCCCGCAAGGCGGCCCGGTTCGATGCAGATGGGCAGATCATTCTTCTCGAAGAGCAGGACCGCTCTCTCTGGGACAGGACATCCATCGACGAGGCGCTGGCTTTGCTCGACAAGGCGATCCGCCATCGTCGCCCTGGGCCTTATCAGGTGCAGGCTGCGATCGCCGCGCTGCATTCGCGGGCGAAACGCGCCGTCGATACGGATTGGGCCGAGATCGATCTGCTCTATCAGATGTTGGAAAAGTTGACGCCATCTCCCGTCGTCACGCTCAATCGCGCGGTCGCCGTGTCGAAGCTGAAGGGTGCGGAAGAGGCGCTGGCATTGATCGCTCCGCTTGAGGCGCAGCTCGACAGCTACTTCTATTTCCATGGGCTAAGGGGCGGCTTGCTGGTGCAACTGCAGCGTCCGCAGGAGGCACGTGTCGCCTTCGACAGGGCCATTTCGCTTGCGCGCTCACCCGCCGAGGCCGCCCATATCCGCCATCAGCTCGATTGCCTGAATGCTGATGCGCTTGCCGCGACGAAATAATCGAAAAAATTGTATCCGCGCTGTCGGAAAATGACTGTACCGAACGTCGTTAGAATAGAGGCCGCATCGGCCGCGCCAAACAACAAAGAGGAACCAGAGCATGACCGAGCAGAGCCCACGGCACGAACTTTCGCTGACCCGCATTATCGACGCGCCGCGCGAGAAGATCTTTCGCTGCTGGACAGAGGCCGATCTTGTGAAGCAGTGGTTTGCGCCGCTGCCATGGACGGTATCTGCCGCCAAGATCGATCTTCGCGCCGGCGGTGCGAGTTTGATCACCATGCGTAGCCCCGAAGGCGAGGAGTATCCCGGCAACGGTGTCTATCTGGAGGTGGTTCCGAACGAACGGATCGTTTTCACCGATGCCTTCACCAGCGCCTGGGTGCCGTCGGCAAAGCCGTTCATGGTGGTAACGATCCAGCTCGATAATCTCGGCAGCGGCAAGACGCGCTACACGGCAACCGTGCTGCACTGGTCGGCCGAAGATCGCGAAGCGCATGAGAAAATGGGCTTCCATCAGGGATGGGCCCAATGCGCCGACCAGCTTGCCGCGCTGGCGGCAAAGATCTGAATTACTGATTCAATTCCGGGGGATAAACAAATGTCTTATGCAGTCGATTCATCTTCACTTTCCGTCACGCGAGCCCAACGGGTTGCGGGCGTGATCCTCAGCGGGCTGGTTATTGCCTTTCTTGTGTTCGACGGTGTGATCAAGCTCATTCCGCTTCCCGTCGTCACGGAGACGATGGCGGGGCTTGGCTATGCCGCCGATCCGGCGCTCGCGCGGCTTCTCGGCGTCATCACGCTCGGTTGCGCCGTCCTCTATGCAATCCCGAGGACTTCGGTCCTTGGAGCAATTCTGCTGACGGGTCTTCTCGGTGGCGCGATGGCAACGCATTTGCGTGTCGGCAGCCCGATCTTTTCGCATCTGCTGTTCGGCCTTTATGTCGGCGTGATCGCCTGGGGCGGACTTTATCTTCGTTATGAAGCGGTTCGGAAAATGATTCCGTTCTTTCAGCGAAGCTTTTGATTTCGGACTCGATTTGCTAAGGCTCGTTCCCTTGAGCAAGGGGAGTGAGCCATGCCGCAAGTGATCATCGCGCCTGTCAGGCAATCGGATGCGGACGAGCTGATTGCTGCCAATATCGCGAGCAGTATCCACCACGTACCATGGGCTCATCCTTTCCTTGATAAAGCAGGCTTTGACGCCTGGTTCGGCCAGACGATGACCGGACCGAACATTGGTCTGGTGGCACGCGATCCGGACTCCGGTGGCATTGTCGGCGTGGTCAATATCAGCCAGATGGTTTGGGGCGGTTTTCGCAGCGCCTTTCTCGGCTATCACGGCATGGTGGGGTTTGCCGGTCGGGGGTTCATGACGGAGGCTGTTCGGCTGGCCGTGGCTCATGCCTTCGATGCCATCGGACTGCATCGAGTGGAGGCCAATATCCAGCCCGGCAATCATTCTTCGATCGCGCTGGTCAAGCGGCTCGGTTTTCGCAAGGAAGGGTTCTCGCCCAAATATCTGAAGATCGGCGGCGTCTGGTGCGATCACGAGCGCTGGGCACTTCTCTCGGACGATCCGCGCCTTTGATCCGCTCTGGGGAGGTGAAAAGTCGCGGCCTCCGGCCACAAAGGCATTGACTGCATGGGGTGAAGAGGCGAAAGCCAGATCTTAAACTCTCGCAAACCATTGCCGAGAGCACGAATGTGCCGGAAGCCGTAAATGATCATCTCGACTGAAGACGAACTGACCAAGCTGAAAGATATCGGCCGCATCTGTGCGAACGCGTTGCAGGCTATGGCGGCAGCGCTGGAACCCGGCATCACAACACTGGAGCTTGATGCCATCGGTCGCAAGGTGCTCGAGGATGCCGGTGCGCAGTCGGCACCGGAGTTGGTCTACAAGTTTCCCGGCGCCACCTGCATCAGCGTGAATGAGGAGGTGGCCCACGGCATTCCGGGGCCGCGCGTGATCCGGGCCGGTGATCTGGTCAATCTCGACGTTTCCGCGGAGAAGGATGGCTTCTTCTCCGATACGGGTGCGTCCTTTGCCGTGCCGCCGGTGAAGCCGAAGATCGAACGTCTGTGCCGCGATGGCAAGCGGGCGCTATGGGTCGGCCTCAATCAGGTACGCAGCGGCGCACCGCTCTCAAAGATCGGCCACGCCGTCGGCGCTTTCGCGCAGAAGAACCGCTATACGCTGATCGCAAATCTTGCCAGCCATGGCATTGGCCGATCCCTGCACGAAGAGCCGGCGGAACTCTCCACCTGGGCGGATCCGGACGAAACCCGGATCATGGAGGACGGACTGGTTTTCACCGTCGAGCCGTTCCTGTCGCTTGGCGCGACCTGGGCTGAGGGTGGCGACGATGCATGGACGCTCTATGCCGATCCGCAGGCGCCTACGGTTCAATACGAGCATACGATCGTCACCACCCGCAACGGGCCGGTGATCCTGACATTGCCTGAGGTGCAGGCTTAGTCTTCGTTCTTCACGTCGCCGCGGATGATGTCAGCTGCGGCACGCTCGAGAATGGCGGCGATGCGAGCACCTTCGGCCTTCGTCCAAGGGAATTTCGAGCGAAGGGCAGAGCGCAGCAGGTGGCGGGCGCGATGCACGTC
>NZ_JAELTU010000312.1 GCF_016429015.1 Rhizobium sp. ASV20 | reverse complement strand
ACGTCATTGGAAGAAGGCGATTTGCGGTGCAACCGCGCAGTGATCATGGAACCGTGCGACCTACACCATCGGCGGATCGTTTCATACGAGACTGCCACACCGCGCTCCAGCATCATTTCCTCGACTTCGCGTAGGCTGACATTGAACCGGAAATACAGCCAGATTGCACGGGCGACGATTTCAATAGGGAAGCGATGATTCTTGTAGGTCGGCGTCGCGCTGTTCATCCTGACCGACTACCGCAAATCGATTGACGAAAAATCAATGTGACAACACCTCTGAAACGCTTTCCATGCCAGATCCGCGATCCGCAGGTGAACGGAATAGGAGATGGTCCCTATTCAAGAGAAGGGTTTCTGCGCGGCTGGAATGCCGGCAACGAGTTTGGTACAGGCGCAGCCCTCTCCCAATCGGCGGGTGAAACGATCTGGAGCCTGCCATCGCGTGAATTGCATCGAACGTGGCATTGGAATTACACCCAACCTCGTCGACAAGCGGCTTGCGGAAACGGGCAATTCGTGCCGCAGATCTTGTATATGAACATTGCTGGCCATGTGCGGACGGTTGCCGTTTGGGGAGATGGTCTGCCAACTTTCCTACCACCAGTCGATTTTGTCCTCGTTGCCCGTCCCGGACCAAACGGGAACGAATTTGGTTTCGTATCCTGGGAACAAGTGAGCCAGCTGCTAGCTGCCATCGGATACCAATGCGGGCCGGACGGCTTTAATCTGAACTATTCGGCTCCGCCGGAGGCAGTTGTCGGCCTCGTTGAGAATATAGCGACGGTCGGACTCTCGGAACTTTCCCGGCTCTCACCAGATCACGTCTTGGACGAGGAGCTGGTTCGGAAATGCCCCATCTGACGGGATAATGAACAGGGCATCGTCAACTTAACGGAATGTGGAACTCGATGTGCGATGACAGGCCATGACAGACCCTGATACACTATATCGCCGCCATCGCTTTCCCGCCGAGATCATTGCCCACGCCGTGTGGCTCTATTTCCGCTCCCCTCTCAGCCTGCGAATGGTCGAGGACTTGCTGGCTACCCGTGGGGTCGTTGTCTCGCATCAAACGGCCCGGCTTTGGGCGGAGACATTCGGACGTGCCTTCACCAACGAGATCCGCCGCCGCTCATCCGGTCGGCTCGGCGACAAGTGGCATCTTGATGAGGCCGTCGTCTCGATACGTGGCAAGAAGCACTGGCTCTGGCGCGCTGTGGATCAGGACGGTTTCGTCCTGGAGGTTCTTGTGCAAAGCCGCCGCAATGCCAAGGCGGCCAAGCGCCTGATGTGCAAGCTCTTGAAGGGGCAGGGACGATCGCCGCGGGTGATGATCACCGACAAGCTTCGTTCCTATGACGCCGCAAAGCGAGACATCATGCCAAGGTGTCGAGCATCGCTCCCATAAGGGCTTGAACAATCGGGCGGAGAATTCCCATCAGCCGATCCGGCGGCGAGAACGGATTATGAAACGCTTCAAGTCGAGGCGACATCTTCAGCGTTTCGTCTCCATCCATGATCCGATTGCCAACCTGTTTCACATTCCCCGCCACGACATCTCCTCCGGCCATCATCGCGAATTGCGTTCAGCAGCGATGAAACTGTGGGCGAAAATCGCCCGAGCGTGACCGACAAACTCGGCCGGCTTCATGGTCTGTCCTCGTTGTCGTTAGTTTACGATGCCTCCCGGCCGACTTCTTTGCGCGGCGTAACAGCTGACGGCCTAGACCTATTGCGATAGCCGGTCGGCTATACTATCCGTCACTGATGAGCACTCTGCGTTCGAACATCAATGTGAAAGCTCTTGGCCTTCATTGGCGAGACGGTCACCTCCTCGCCGCCGAAGTCTATGATAGCGAGGGACGTGTCGCTGGCGTCCGTCCTCTAGGGGGAACGGTGGAATTCGGCGAAAGCTCTCAAACGGCCCTAAAGCGCGAGTTTCTTGAAGAACTTGGGGCTGAAGTGAAGATTCTGTCCGGCCCAATGGTCATTGAGAATTTATACGTCTTTGAAGGCGAGAACGGCCACGAGATCATGTTCGTGTTCGACATCGAGTTCGTTTCCGACGATTACCGACATCGTGAAACAGTCACGTTCAATGAAAGTGATGGCACATCCGGTGTTGCACGGTGGTATGCTTTGGAAGAGCTCGATCGCCCTGGATTGCCGAGCCTTTATCCCAAAGGATTGAAGGCATTGCTATCAGGTCGCAGCGTCTGACGCCCGCTTCTCGCGCCCTGATGTTTTTGGTTGTTTCTGCGCCTCCAAGAGCGTGTTCTATGCTTGCGGTCCGTCTTAGCGTACGATTCTTCGCAAATCTTGTTCTGGCCCCGAGTTGATCAGTTCATAGAAAAGCCCCAGCCTGCGAACACAAGCCGGGCCAGCCTTTTCGGAGGCAGTGAAACCTCGAATGCGTCGAGACCGTTGCGCAACAAAAAGGGCGATCTGACGGAGGCAGCCTTTTTCCTTTCCGCTTCTTGACATGACATCACATGCGATATCATATTAGCGCCATGATCGTCGTCGATGCTAACGTTATGCTTTCGGCCCTACGCTCTTCCAGAGGCGCCTCGCATCTGCTCTTGCGGACCATGCTCGCTGGTGATTTGGATTTCGCAGTGTCGCCAGCCGTTTCCCTGGAATACGAGGACGTTTTGAAGCGCCCCGGCATTCTTGGCGGTCACCCATGGATCAGTGGAGCCGAGATCGACACCGTTCTCGATGCGGTCTTCAGCCGGGCGAAGCTGGTCGCGCCATGGTTCCGGTTCCGGCCGTTTCTGACGGATCCGAAGGACGACCTATACATAGAATGCGCGTTGACCGCCGGGCGACATACATCATCAGCAGCGACAAGCACTTTCGGGATCCCTCAGTTGAGGCTTTCGGGGTGACGGTGATGAGAGCCGGAGAGTTCATCGCGCAACTAACGAGAAGGAGACAGCCATGAGTACCTATCCTCTCAGGATCGCAGATCATGTGATGGAAGAAGCCAAGCGAGCCGCGGCGGAAGACAATGTGTCGCTCAACCAGTTGCTTTCCGCTTTCATTGCCGACGGGATTGGTCATCGTCGCGCAATCTTGAGCCTGAAGAACAGGGCCGCTCGCGGAAATGTCGATGCAGCGCTCGCCATCCTTGATCGCGCTCCCGATGCCGAGCCGGATCCAGGTGACGAGCTTCAGTGAGCGTTCCCGACGATTTCTTTTTTGCGGACGCCTTGTGCCATTCTCCGCCGACGACAAAACTTGATTGTAACGGGCCGCGGGTGACGGCCTATGTCTTCGGACAAAGCCTACTAGGCATCCCTCGTTCCTATCTCTTAACCTAGACCCGGCCTTTCACTGGTCGGGGTTCTTTTTGCCCTGGAGACCGATGTCCAGATTGATGGTCTCGTAGCCTTCCAGATCCTCGCCAACATCGATGTCCATGTCGTCGAACGGTGGCGTCGCCTTAACTGAATGCAGGGTACAGTATCGGTTTTGGCCTGACTGTCAGGCCTCAATCGACATGGCGATCTGCCGCCATGTCGTGATGGCGTATGTGCGAAGTTGGCGGTGATCGGCAGCAGCGAGATGTTTTCGATGAAGCTGGAAGAGGTTGGCGATCTGGCCGTGGGTTGAAACGAAACATTGGCATTGCCGCGCCGATTTGAACCTCATCATGCGTTTCTCTCGACGTCGCACAGCCAGGTGAGAGTTCTCCGCTCGATTGTTGAGGCCCTTGTGCGAGCGATGCTCCACGCCGGGGATCAACATGGCCTTCGCGGCAGAATAAGAGCGAAGCTTGTCGGTCACCATCACCCGCGGTGTGGCTCCCTGGCCCTTGAGCAGCTTACGCAACAGGCAAAGAGCGGCCTTCCTGTTTCTGCGGCTTTGCAGCAGTGCGTCAAGAACATAACCGTTGGCATCGACGGCGCGCCATAGCCAATATTTCTTTCCCTTGATCGTTACGACGATCTCGTCGAGGTTCCATTTGTCGGCAAACTTGCCTCGTGACCGCCGCCGGAGCTGGTAAGCGAATTTGCGTCCGAACTTCACGGCCCACTCCGACACGGTTTGAAACGAGACATCAATGCCCCGCT
>NZ_JAELTU010000311.1 GCF_016429015.1 Rhizobium sp. ASV20 | reverse complement strand
GACCTTGCCGGATGCGAAGGCTTCGACTGCATTGTTGCCGTTGCCCGATCTCGATGTCGGGTGGATTGCGCCGGCCTTTGCCATGTCGCGATAGGCAGCAATGGTGTCGCGCAGAGCGGGAGTGTCGACCGTTGCCGTGCGGCCCTCCTCACTGAGGACGTCTGCTCCTGCCGCCCAAAGATGCGGCAGGAAGTCATAAATCAGCCAACTGCCGGAGTTTGCAACGAAGTAGAAACCGTAGGTGTCGTTGCCAAGCGCGGTAATCTTCTTTGCATCCGCGGCGATTTCTTCAAGCGAAGCAGGCGCCTTTTTCGCATCAAGGCCAGCCTTGGTGAACAGATCGGTATTATAGGCGATGATCGAGGCGTCCGGCAGCGCAGGCACGCCGTAGATCTTGCCGCCATAGGTCGCAAGGCGGACGTGCGAAGGGCTGAGAGCAGCCGCATAGGGCAGGCCCTTGACGAAATCGGTGATATCCTCAAGGCCGTCTGCGGCAGCAAAGGTCGGAAGGTAGATCAAATCGAGCACGGCGCCATCTGGCGCTGCACCACCGGCGATCGCGGCACCAAGTTTCGGAACCATCTGTTCGGCGGTAATCTGGGTAACATTCACCTTGTCGGAATGGGTTGCATTGTACTTGTCCGCCAATCCCTGGAGCACGGCACCAGAAGACGTGCGCACCCACAAGGTGATGTCGGTCGCATTGGCAAGCGTCGCGCTTGCCATCAGCGCAATCGCAGAGATGGTCAACTTTAACTTGAACATGAAACTTCCCCTTTTCTTGTCGCCAGCAGCCTCCAGATGGCGTGATTGAAACGTTAGTCGACATTTTTTTCGATGTCGACAGTCTGTATGCATGTTTTCAGAAGGAATCTGATAAAACCTTTTAACATCACGATTATTTCTGATAAAAGGTTTTATCTTCAATTTTCAAAAGAACCGATTCGAGCCAAGAGAACCATGCGCCGACAGACTATTCGGGATCTTGCCAAGGCAGCGGGCGTCAGTATTTCGACCGCTTCAAACGCATTGAACGGAAGCGGACGAACGAACGCAGAAACGGTAGAACGCGTTAAACGTGTAGCCGAAGAGATCGGATTCAGGCCGAATGCGCTCGCGCGTGGGCTCTTGACCAAACGCAGTCACGCCATTGGCATGCTGACGAACGATACCTATGGCAGGCTGACACTTCCGATGGCTGCCGGCGTTTCGGAGGTGCTCGTCGACCACGGCCTGTCCGTCTTTCTCTGCGCCACCAACAACGACCCACGCCTTGCCCGATTGCATCTCGAAACACTGCTGGACCGGCAGGTGGATGGCATCATCTTCACGGCAACGCGACTTGACCTGAAACCGCCGCCGGAACTTGCAAAGCTCTCGATACCCGTCGTCTATGCCTTTGCCGAGGGTCCGGAAAACAGCATCAGCTTCTTTCCCGACGATGCCCAGGGCGCTCGTCTTGCGGTCGAGCATCTGCAGGCTTCGGGCCGGTCGCGGATCGCGCACATAACCGGACCGGAGGATTACCTCGCCGTGCGTGTTCGCGCGAAGGCCTATCGCGACCGTGTCGGCCCTGGCGCAGAAGTCCTTTATGGGGACTGGTCAGAAGAATGGGGCCATGAAGCCATCGAGCAGATATTGGCGCGCGGAAGCGGCAGACCCGACGCGATATTTTGCGGGAACGATGAAATTGCCCGTGGCGTCATCGACGCATTGCGCGACAAAAATCTCGCTGTGCCGGGAGATATCGCAGTCGTCGGCTTTGACAACTGGGAAGTCATCTCCCGCCAGACCAGACCGCCCCTGACGACTGTGGATATGGAATTGAAAGAGATCGGACACCGTGCCGGTCTTGCCATCCTCAACCTGACGAAGGGCGAAGCTGTCCCTGCGGGAATCACGCGCTTGCCATGCCGGCTGATTGTGCGCCAATCCTGCGGTGGGCAGACCGGTTAAATCGCCATTGTCATGTTGTCGTTGGTTTTACCGTTTGCGGGTGTGTGCGTGGGATGAGCATGCCATCGCCACGAATAGGCACTATCGCTTTCCGTCACAGATCATCGCCCGTGCGGTGTGGTTGCAGGTTAGCCTCCCTAGAGCCTGCGACCGGTAGAGGAGATGCATTGGAACACGGCGCGTCGCCTCCTGTAAAACGATCCCGCAATGGGGCCGTAAATCTGGCCTCGCCTATCCTCGCCGACGCGAAGCAATTGCGCAGAAAGCAGCCTTCACGGAACGATGTCGAGTACCTGAACGAGGGTGGCCACCTCAATCGCCGGCCGAACCTATTGGCTCTGCACGCGGTCGATCAGGATCGATTACGGTCTCAACAAGATCATTCAGGTTCGCCACAATGCCAAAACTGCAAAGCGATTGCCGGCCAGACTGCTGAACACACAGCAAGCCCTGAGACTTAGGTGGATGATCGCGGACACATCATGCTCCCAGGCGCCGCACAACGAGAACGTATGATATAGGGATTTCGGTCGATCGGCGGCCTGCAACCCTTCGTCTCGATCTTTTCCGCAGTTCGAGATATCTTCGTCGCGCTACACCAGAAATGATCAGCTCTAGCCACTCACATCTACCCTATCCGTACCATTGTGCCGCGGAAAGCGATGCCAATACTTGCCCAGAAGGCGGTCCGACAGCGGAATCATTCGGCATCTTCGTCTGCTAATTTGTACGACGCGTCTTGCGCTAGCCAGTTCTTCGCCTAGGTCCTGCTTGCGGTTTCGTTGAAGTTTCCCTAAGATATCTTACCAAGAAGATACCAGTAAGATATTTTTCGTTTGGAGGCTCGCTGTGAGCGATCCGAGATCTGGAAGTCGATTGCACCATCAAAAAAGAGGAGAAGCAGCATGATCCAGATGACGCGACCCGAGGCAGCGGCGGAAGGCTTCCAGACCGCTTGGAACGCTCATGATATGATGGCGCTTGGTACGCTATTTCACGAAGACGCGACGTTCGTAAATAGGTTCGGACACATGGTGCGCGGCGTTGATGAGATCATCGCGCTTCACGCTCCAGTCCACGAAACGGTTTACCGTGACTCAAAGCTGGCGAACGAGGTAATTGATGTGCTCGCCATCGGTGATGGGGCGGCTGTTCTGCATTTCTGGAGTCGCCTAACGGTCGGCGTCGCGCATCCAGCAGGTCCGCATTCCGTGGATACCTTGATTCAGGCGGTACTGACCCGCCATCAAGGATTTTGGCTCATCAAAGCCCTGGAAAACGTCACGTTGACGAACCCGCGTACCGGCGAGCCCATCCTGCGGAAATAATCAGGCATGTTCGCCCGCAATCAGTTTCGGGGAGTGTCGCCAAGGGTCTTCAGGAGTGTCCGGAGCAGGTCGGCGAGCTGGTCCAGCTTGGCTCGATCGAGCCCCTCCAGAAGCCGTGCCTCATTTTCAATATGCGGCGCGAA
The DNA here is from genome assembly GCF_016429015.1 of Rhizobium sp. ASV20. Classification (GTDB taxonomy): domain Bacteria; phylum Pseudomonadota; class Alphaproteobacteria; order Rhizobiales; family Rhizobiaceae; genus Rhizobium. Next base: position 690 of record NZ_JAELTU010000311.1, on the reverse strand, counting down.
TACTCGGTCGACCGTCGAAAGGCCATGCTTTGTCAAGTGAACCTGCACGATCCGGCGATCGAGTTTATCGGGGATGCGCTCAACGAATGCCCTAGCTTCGAGCCGGTTGATGCGTTTGGTGATTGCCCCAGAGGTGACCGCCAAGGATTTGACCAATTGTGTCGGCGTCAATGCATAGGGCGCTCCAGACCGACGCAGCGTGAACAATACGTCCGCCTCGCTCGTATCCAGACCATATTGATGGAAGAAACTCTGAAGCTCGTCCTCGAAAACGCGCGCAAGGCGCTGCGCGCGACCGATCACACCCACCGGCCAGTTGTCAACGTCGGGGCGCTCTCGGCTCCAAGCGTTTCGCACAGCATCTACGGCGTCGCTCACGAGGACCTCGCATCAATTCATCCAAAGAATATCTGCTAAGTATCTTATTGGAAAGATATTGGAATGTGAACTGCAATATTGGAACCCAGACCGCGTCTCGATCAAACGCAGGGTGTGAAGAAGGCAACCAAAATTGGCCAATCTTGCCGAATGAACCTCCAAGGCGAGCGCGCAGTTGGTATTGTAAACTTAACGCTGGCGAAGACAACGAGCACCCGGTCGGGAAACCACCCGATCGTGCCCGCGGGATTTCCGCCCACATGCCCCCATCGGCAAGGTGTCCAACACCCTTGTCGAACGCAGCCTTCATAC
>NZ_JAELTU010000310.1 GCF_016429015.1 Rhizobium sp. ASV20 | reverse complement strand
GGACAATGCTGTGCCTGCCGGCGCCATCAACACGATCGAGGATATGTTCGCCGACCCGCAGATCAAGGCGCGCGGCCTGCGCATCGATCTCGAGGACGCAGCAGGCACAATGATCCCAAGCGTGCGCACGCCGATCGTCCTGTCGGAGACACCGTTGACTTATACGCGGCCAAGTCCGCGCCTTGGGGAGCATCAGGAGGAGGTTCTCGCCGAATTGGCGGAACTGGAGGGAAAGGCAAAGATATGAAACGAACGGGCGGCCAACTCATCGTCGAGGCCTTGAAGGCAAATGGCGTCAAGCGCATTTCCTGCGTGCCGGGCGAGAGCTTTCTTGCAGTGCTCGATGCGCTGCACGACAGCGACATCAATGTACTCGTCTGCCGTCAGGAGGGTGGTGCGGCGATGATGGCGGATGCCTGGGGCCGGCTGACCGGCGAGCCGGGCATCTGCATGGTAACCCGCGGCCCGGGAGCCACCAACGCATCTGCCGGCCTGCACATCGCCCGGCAGGACTCGATCCCGATGATCCTCTTCATCGGCCAGGTCCAGCGCGATGCGCGCGAGCGCGAGGCATTTCAGGAGGTGGAATTCCGGCGCGCGCTTACCGAATTTGCGAAATGGGTCGGCGAGATCGACGATGCCACCCGGATCCCGGAATTCGTCACCCGTGCCTTCGCAGTCGCGACGTCGGGGCGCCCCGGCCCTGTCGTGCTGACGCTGCCGGAAGACATGCTGCGCGACGAAGTCGAGGCGCCGCAAGCCAAGCCCTATACGCCCGTCGCCGCCCACCCCGGTCGCAGCGAGCTTGCCGATCTCCAGCGACGCCTGGCTGCTGCAGAGCGCCCGATGGTCATTCTGGGAGGCACACGCTGGAGTGACGAAGCCGTTGCCGGCATTAGGCAATTCGCCGAGCGCTTCAACCTGCCTGTCGGCTGTTCCTTCCGCCGTCAAATGCTGTTCGACCATCTGCACCCGAGCTACGTCGGCGATGTCGGCATCGGCATCAATCCGGCGCTGGCAAAGGAAATCAAGGAATCCGATCTGCTGATCCTGCTCGGCGGCCGCCTCTCCGAAATGCCGTCCTCAGGCTATACGCTGGTCGATATCCCCTACCCGCGCCAGCAGTTCGTCCACATCTATCCCGATCCGTCTGAGCTGGGACGCGTCTATCGTCCGGATCTGGCGATCTGCGCCAGCCCCGCCGATTTCGTCGCCGCTCTTGCTGAGCTCGAAGCGCCGGCCAGGGTCTCTTGGGCAGAGCGGACTGAGCGCATGCACGCAGCCTATCTCACCTGGTCGAAAACGCCGGAGAAAAGCCCTGGCTCGGTTCACATGGGCCGCATCATGGATTGGATCGAAGCCAATACGGCGGCCGATACGATTTTCACCAACGGCGCCGGCAATTACGCGACGTGGCTGCACCGTTTCCACCGTTTCCGCCGCTTCGAAACCCAGGCAGCACCAGCCTCTGGATCAATGGGGTATGGTCTGCCGGCAGCGGTTGCCGCCAAGCAGCTATTTCCCGAACGGGAAGTCATTTGCTTTGCCGGCGACGGCTGCTTCATGATGCACGGGCAGGAATTCGCAACCGCCGTCCAATACGGCCTGCCGCTGATTGCGCTGGTGATCAACAACGGCATGTACGGCACGATCCGCATGCATCAGGAACGGGAATATCCCGGCCGCGTCAGCGGTACCGGGCTGAACAATCCTGATTTTGCAGCGCTTGCCCGCGCTTATGGCGGTCACGGAGAAACAGTGAAGGCAACCGAAGACTTCGCCCCGGCCTTCGAGCGTGCCCGCGCCAGCGGCAAGCCGGCGATCATCGAGATCGCGCTCGATCCGGAAGCGATCACGCCATCGCGCACGCTGACGGAAATCGCCCAAACGAAAGGCCGGTGAGCGCAAGCTCCCCGGCCTTCCAAACACATAATGCGCTGGCTTAGTCGAGAGCGGCCGTCACGATGAACTCGACCTTGTACTTCGGCGCAGCAAGCTTGGCTTCGCTGGTGGCGCGAGCAGGCGTGCTGGCCGGATCGACCCAGGCTTCCCATGCAGTGTTCATTTCCGCGAAGTCGGAAATGTCTGCGAGGTAGATAAGCGTCTGGAGAACCTTCGACTTGTTGCTGCCGGCTGCTGCGAGCAGGCGGTCAACTTCGGCCAGTGCCGACTTGCACTGATCCGTAACGCTTGCGCCTTCGCCGACCTGGCCAGCGAGATAAACGGTGTTGCCGTGAATGACTGCGCCGCTCATGCGGGCGCCGACGTCGATACGCTTGATGCTCATGGTTCTCTCCTGATGTTGTTTTGACAGGTAAAAGGGGCGCGACACTTGGCTCGCCCCCGCAATCTCAAGGGCTGCAACAGCCGCTCGGCCGCGTCGGTTCAACCGCGAATATGATGGGTCTTCTGATAGATCGCCGTCGAACGGGCGCCGGACCGGCAATAGCCGAGCATCGGACGCGGAAATTCGTCAAGCGCGTCAACCATGCCCTGCACCGCCTCTTCCGTCACGCCCATCGGGCCGACCGGCACATGACTGATCTCAAGGCCAAGCTCCTTGGCGCGTGCCTCGATCGCGCCGAATGGCGTCTGGTCCGGGCTTTCACCGTCCGGGCGGTGACATACGATGGACTTGAAACCCATGGCCTTGATCTGGTCGAGATCGTCTACGCTGATCTGGCCGGATACCGAATACTCATCATCGATCGGGCGGATATCCATGGTTCATGTCCTCTCTAAAACCGTGGCCCTGATCTACGCCGCCCGGCATCCAGCGTCAACCGCCGCGCGCGCTCAAACGAAGGCAAAGTTGAGCATGAAGTTGCGGGCTTCGCCAGGTTGGAGAATATTGAATTCACCCGCCTCTTCCAGCTCCGCACGCGAGACCCAGCGATGCGAAACCGGCTCGATGCCGAGCACGTTCGCAGGTGCCCGCTGATTACGCCAGACCTGCAGGAAAGGTAGCGTTTCCGCGCCAAAACGCACCTTCAGGGACTTGCCGCCGATAGCCGCGATAGGTCCGAGGCTGATCTGCGACCAATCCTGCCCCTTCTCCTGTGCGGGCACGCAGAAAATGTCGCCTCCCTCTTGGCCGAAAGCCCAGGGCAAGCTTCCATCTTCAAGCATCCGCCCTGTAAGACGGGTACCGTCGTCGAACCATTTGCCGCCGATATTCATATGGTACATCAGGAAAACCGGCATCGCCTCGCCGCTGGTGTTGACGATGCGATCAGCCAAAGAAACCTCGCCGGTCGCGCCATCGATCCGCCAATGGCGTTCCAGTTTCGCCGTTTGTCCCTCAGCAGTGACGACATCAATATCGGCACGGCATTCGGCGTTGCCATGCTCGAATTTGGTCCAGAGAATTTTGGCCGGATTGGACGAGAACGAGCCGTGCAACGGGTAGCGCCTCCCCTCGGACGCACCCGTCATCTGCTGCGGATGACGGATATGATCCGGTCCGCAGGTGAAGAGGAAGCCCTCGAGCGAATGGTCGATGCGCGGATCGCCGTCATCGGGAATAGCGCGTCCCGGAGCAAGATCATTTCCGTCGACGATACATGCGCCGATATCCAGAACCGAGGTTTCATCAAGTGCAAGTTTCGGTCCTTTTGCCGCGGCAAAATCTATCATTCTCTGGAATCCTTCCTGCTCGGTCCTGCGCGCGGACGTTGCTCCATAATGGGACGCGGCGCAAATAAATGGTGATTTACCTTACCGAATATTAACTTGAACCCTTGATCACACAAATTTTTATATTTTATTCAGCATGATAATCTAAATTTCCATACTGGCGTCAAATTTGCCATGTGTGTGTCAGCCGAACGACTACCCGAGGATTCGACAGACGTGAACCGGTTCGCAAGATTGAGTTTTGTCCTGACTGTGACAGCCAGCCTGTCTGTGCTCGCGCTTAGCGACGCGCAGGCGCAATATTACCGCAGTGGAAACGGTAACACGGTTCTAGTCACTCCCGACGGACGAATTCTCGAACAGTATCCCTATGGCGGCGGGTACTCGATGGCTCGAGACGGACGCGGCCGAAGGGTGCTGGTCGACGCTTACGGCAATGTCGTGGCGACGGAAATGAAGGCGAGCACGTATTATCCGCGTGCCCCGGCTCGCGATGCCTATAACGACAATGGAAACGGTAATGGTGGTCGCTATGGCGATACCCAGCTTTCCGACAATGGCGGCTATCGCGACTATCGCCAGTATCGCAACGATGGCTACGATCAGCAGGATCAGGACGTCGTGACCGGCGCCATCCC
>NZ_JAELTU010000030.1 GCF_016429015.1 Rhizobium sp. ASV20 | reverse complement strand
CGAAATTGTGGCTGTCGCCAAGCCGCCCGAGACGGGCGACATAGGGTGACGCGAGGCGATGCATCATCGCCGCAAGCGAGAGCGCGATGGCCAACAGCATGCCGTTGAGCACGCCAAAGATCAGGACACCGAGCGCAGCGCCGAGCGCCACGTAGAAATCGCGATGCAGCCGGCGCAAGCGCAGGATGGGGCTCGGATCGAGCGCATGGGTCAGCGCCGCAATGACGACCGCGGCCAGCACCGGCTCCGGCAGAAGAGCAACCAGCGGCCCGGCGCAGGCAATCAGGATGGCAAGGCCGATGGCGGCACATACGGTGGTGGCGCGCGTCTTCGCGCCGGCAGCCTCGCTGGCGAAGCCGGCGGAAAAGCCTGCCCCGACCGGCATGCCCTGGACAAGCGCGCTCGCGATGTTGGCGGCGCCGAGCGCGCCGAGCTCGCGATTGACCTCCAGCGTCTCGCCATAGCGCAGCGCCAATGCCCGCATGGTGCCCCAGGATTCGGCAAAGAGGATGAGGACGAGAGGCACGGTAAACTGCACGAGCCGCGAATAGGACGTCCAGCCGGCATCGGGCAGCGACGGCCATTGCGGCAGGATTTCTATGGTGCCGACCAGCTTGACGCCATGTGCCTCGAGGCCGAACAGGTATGAAGCGAGAATGCCGAAGGCCAGCACGAGGAAAGCACCCGGAATTCCGGGCACGCGCTTGAGCATCAGCAATGCCGCCAGCGCCACAACGCCGACGGCAACGCTGATCGGGTTCCACTGCAGGATCGCGCCGAACAGCGCGGCCGCATAGGTGAAGATATTGGAGCCCTGCACCGGCACGCCGACAAGGATCGGCAGCTGATGGAGAATGATCGTTATCGCCAGTCCCAGTGCGAAGCCTCGCAGCACCGGCCGCGAAATGAAACCAGTGATGCCGCCGAGGCGCAGCAGCGCGGCGACGACGAACAAGGCGCCGGCGAGCGCGACTGCAACGGTAGCAAGCCCCATCTTAACCGTGGCATCACCTGGCACCACCGCTAGCGTCGCGGCAAGAATGGCGGCGGACGAGGATGTCGGAGAGATGATGGCGAAACGGCTGCGGCCGAAGATGGCATAGATCAGACATCCGGCAATGCCGGCGAGAATGGCCCGATGCGGTGGCAACCCGGCAATACCGGCATAAGCCACTGCTTCCGGCAGCATCAGTCCGGCAACCGATATGCCAGCGACCAGATCCGCCTTGTCTACTACGAACCAACTGCCCAGCTTCGTCATCGATCACCGACCGTAAGTATGGCCCATCCATCTATGGATAGAGATTCGCCGCAGCGCTGCAACAAGAAAATAAGGCCTGAAAACTGCGATTTAGGAAGCAGTATCGGCACCGTCACGCAGCGGGCAGCTTCGGCCGATCATCTCCGTGACGAAGTCCATGACCGCGCGGATGGCCGGCGAGCGGCGCAGATCGGGATAGGTGACGAGCCAAAGGTCCCGCGCCGGAGACGGAATCGCCACCGGCAGACGCGTCAGCCCCGCCTCGCCATCGCCGAGAAAGGCCGGAAGCGCCACGACGCCGAGACCGGCGCGAGCTGCCTGGAGCTGGCCGAAGACATCGGTGGCGCGAAAGACGATCGGGCGACCTTCGAGCAGGCTGCGCAGCCAGGTTTGCTGCGTCAGATGCTCCATCGCCGAATCATAGCCGATGAAAGCCCAGTCTTTTTCGGGCGTCTGCGCCACGGCGGGGATCGCATAAAGGCCGAAGCGCATGACGCCGATGCGCCGCACCAGCAAATCGCTCTCCTCCGGCCGCGTCATGCGCACGGCAATGTCGGCCTCGCCGTAGTTGAGCGCCGCGCGGCGGGTGACGCCGGCAATGGTCAGGGTGATGTCCGGATGCTCGGCGCGAAACAGCGCAGCCTTCGGCGCAAGAAGATGGGCCGCGATCGAGGGCGGCGCGCTGACCTTGACAGCGGCTGAGAGGCCTGCGACGGCGCTCTTCGAATAACGCCTGATAGCCTCGACATTTTCCTCCATTCCGGAGACGAGCTCGGCGATGGCGCGGCCATCGGCCGTCAACGGCGACGTGCGTGGCCGCCGATCGATCAGACGCAGATCGAGGGAGCGTTCCAATGCGGCAATGCGTCGGCCAACCGTGGCATGGTCGACGCCAAGCTCGCGCGCCGCTGCGGACAACGAGCCCGTTCGTGCAAGCGCGGCGAAATGTAGAAGGTCCTGCCAATCGATCATCGGTGCATTATTGCACAGATGCGGTGAGTTCATACCGAATTTATTCAGACCGGCGTTTGTGGTCAAAGATTTCGGGAAAGGAGACTTCTCAATGCCCCTAGCGATTGCCGTCACCAGCCCCGGAGGACCCGGGGCGATGAAAGCCGTTGATCTCCCCGCAACAGACCCTGGCCCCGGCCAGGCCAGAATCCGCCAGAGCATATCGGGCGTCAACTTCGTCGACATCTACGTTCGCTCCGGCCTTTATCCGCTGCCGCCGGGCCAGAGTGTTCTGGGCTTCGAGGGTGCAGGCGTGGTCGAAGCGCTCGGCCCCGGCGTCGACGGACTAAAGGTCGGCGACCGCGTCGCCTATATCGGCCATCCGCTCGGCAGCTATGCCGAGGTGCGCACGCTTTCTGCCGCGCGGCTCGTAAAACTGCCTGATGGCGTCAGCGAACGAGTGGCCGGCAGCACGATGCTGCGCGGACTTACCGCTCATATGGTGCTGCAGAAGGTCTACCCCGTGAAAGCAGGCGAGTGGGTGCTGGTTCACGCCGGGGCCGGCGGCCTCGGCCAGCTCGTTACGCGCCTTGCCAAGCGGATCGGCGCCAATGTTATCGCTACCGTGGGATCTGAAGCCAAGGCAGGCTTCGCCTATGAGGCCGGGGCCGACACCGTACTTCTGCACACATCCGAAGACTGGGTGGAAGAGACCCGGCGTATTGCCGATCGCCGCGGCGTCCATCTGGCTGTCGACGGGATTGGCGGAACGATGCTGTCGCAGACCTTCGCTGTCGTGCGCCCCTTCGGCATGGTCGCCAGCCTCGGCCAGGCCGCCGGTCCCATTCCGCCGATCGAGATCGAGGAGCTGACTGCACCCCGCGCCATCGCCCTGTCTCGTCCGAGCGTGCTGACCTATGCCAACGATCCTGAACTCTATCGGCAAGGTACTGCAGCTCTGATGGAGCATTTGCAGGACGGGCTGATCAATCCGATCGGCGCCGAATACGAGCTGAAGGATGCGGCGCGAGCGCATGCGGATCTCGAAGCCGGCCGCACGACGGCAAGCGTCGTCTTGACGATGTGAATGTCATTCGGGCGGGGCTGCCCGCCGGCCCCGCCCGAATGAAGATGTTTCAGGCCCCACGCATATTCGCCTTGCGCCGTCAATGGCTTTTGCTGCAAGGCAGCAATTCGTTGACCCCGCCTGCACTTGCCTGATACGCCTTCTTCAAGGCGAGGCGCCGCCATCCAGGCTATCGCTGTCATCTTTATCCGATACGAAATCTCGTTCCTTCGTGAAATCAGTTTGGACATCGCCCCTGCCGATGTCCGCAGGCGACATCCCGTGAACACTGCCTCCCAGACCATTCGGTTCAATTCGACCCTCGGCCTCGTTTCCATCGTTGCACTGACATTCTTTGGCTACATCGCCATCGGCCTTCCGCTTGCCGTCCTGCCGACCTATGTCGATAGCGGCCTCGGCTTCGGTGTCGTCTGGGCGGGCATCGCCATCAGCACCCAATATGTGGCAACCATCATCAGCCGCGCGCATGTCGGCCGGCTCTGCGACCAATATGGGCCGCGTCGTTCCGTGCTTCTGGGCTTCCTCGCCTATGGGCTTTCGGGCGCGCTGACGATTGCCTCCACCTTCACTGTCCAAGTCCCGGCGGCAAGCCTCGCCCTATTGCTTGCGGGGCGTTTGGCGCTCGGGATCGGCGAAAGCTGGGTCAGCACGGCGGCGATCACCTGGGCGATCGGCCTGATGGGATCGCGCGAGACCGTTCGCATCATCTCCTGGAACGGCATTGCCACTTACGGCGGCATTGCGCTGGCCGCCCCCTTCGGCGCATGGCTGCAAGGGCAGTATGGCTTTGCTTCCATCGGCGCGGTTACGGTATTGCTTGCCATCGCCGGGCTGATGCTGGCGCAGACGCGCCCGCCTATTCCGGGCGTGAAGGAAAAGGGCATCGGCACCGGCCAGGTGCTGAGCCGCGTCGCGCCTTTCGGTATCGCGCTTGCCCTCGCCTCCAGCGGCTTTGGCGTGGTCATGGCCTTTGTCGCCCTGTTCTTCCATAGCCGCGGCTGGGAGGGAGCATCCTTCGCACTCAGCGCCTTTGGTCTCGCTTTCATGGGCGTTCGTCTCGGCCTTGCACAAGCCGTTGCACGGTTCGGCGGTCTGCCGCTGGTGCGTATTTCACTCGTTATGGAAGTGATCGGCCTGGCATTGCTGGCTCTTGCGCCCTCGCCGACAGTCGCCATCATTGGCGCGGCACTTGCCGGCGCAGGCTTTGCGCCCGTCTTCCCGGCGCTCGGCAATGAGGCGATGGAGCGTATCCCGCCACAGAACCGCGGCGTCGCACTCGGCCTTTACTCGATCTTCCTCGATGTTTCGCTCGGCGCAACCGGCCCGATCGCCGGCATTGCCGCGGATCATCTCGGCTATGCCGCCCCCTTCTCGCTCGGTGTCGGCGCCGTGCTTCTCAGTCTTCTCCTAAGTCTCGGTCTACGCAGGCATCGCGGCCCCTGACCGAGCGTTCCATGCGGCCAAACGGTCGCAATGGTTGCGGAAGACGGCGATGGCTTGATATGGGTCTCCGATCATCATCATGAGGAGGCCCTTACATGGATATCACCGAAATCGTCATCGAGGGCGATACTCCAGGCATTGCGTGGCGGCTGCCGGTTCTGCACTTCGCCGGCAACAAGGCCAATGCGCCGAAGATCTATATCCAGGCTGCACTTCATGCCGGCGAGCTGCCGGGAACGGCGCTCGTCCATTTCCTCTGTGAGAGACTGCGGCAAGCGGAAACCGAAGGCGCCATCCTGAGCGACATCATCGTGGTGCCACATGCCAATCCGATCGGGGCGGCGCAATCGCATTTCGGCGAGATGCAGGGCCGCTTCGATCTGGGATCGCGCACGAATTTCAACCGCGATTTCCCGCTGATCTCGCTGCGCGACCGCGAGCTGCTGGTCGAAAATCTCGAGCGCTATTCCGCGGTCGACCGGTTGAAGCGCCAGCTGATCCATATGGCGCTCGGTGCCGATCTGGTGATCGATCTTCATTGCGACGACGAATCCCTGCAATATGCCTATATCGACGAGGCTTTCTGGCCCGAGGCGTCCGATCTCGCCGCCGCCTTGAAAATGGACGCGGTGCTGCTTTCGGATGGCGAAAGCTCGGCATTCGAGGAAGCCGTCAGCTTCGCCTGGAAATACGAAGTACCGGGCGAGAAGAAGACCAGGCTGCCGGGCAAGCTCTCGGTGACGGTGGAATTGCGCGGCACGCGCGATGTCTACCCCGAAATGGCCAAGCAGGATGCAGAAGGGCTCTGGCGCTTCCTGGCGGCGCGCGGCGCCGTGCGTGACGACAGCGTTCATCTCGCCGCCTTTGCCGGACCGGCGGTGCCGCTCGACAATGTCGAGATGATCCGCGCACCTCAGGCAGGCACGGTGCTCTTCCATCGCAATATCGGTGAGCGCGTTGTCGAAGGCGATCTGCTGGCGACGATCATCACCGCCCCCGGCATGGCTGACGGAACCATCGAGGTTCGCGCGCCGCAATCCGGCCTCATCGTCACCCGCGTTTCGGATCGGCTCGTGCGCCGGCGCGCTGATCTGATGAAGATCGGCTCCGACAAGCCAAGCTCTGTCACCCGCAAGCCGGGCACGCTGGAAGACTGACGTGGTTAGCGGCGATCAATCATCCTACAGCGTAAGGTAAAGGCGATCGCCGCCGCCTCCCGAAGAAGAGTGCCGAAACGTCGGGTATGATCCAGTGCGCCGGGAACGGCCACGCGCGCCGCACGTAGTAGCCCGGCCAGAATTGAACGCTTACCCATTGAGATCATGCCTCCGATCGAAGCGATGCAGGCGGTGTTCAGATCTTCAAGAGGCGCAGGTTATCCGCCCTCCAGATATATGTATGCATAATGCATATATCTTTGAAGCCTGTCAAGGCCACCTCTTTGAGGTTAGGACATGAAGGCGATGGGGCAGCGATCCTGATCGCAGACACCTTGGTCGCAAACGCGGCAGACCACATCCTGGTCGTCGCCGAGATCGACCAGAGCCGGCAGTAACTTCTCTACCAGACGGCCGAGCTGTTCGGTTTCCTCCGGCTCCAATGCTTTGAAAGCGCGCTCGATGACGGCGCGACGAGCGGTGAGGCTTTTGTCAAACAACGTCTGCCCCGCCAGTGTCAGCTGCAACGAGCGGGCGCGCTTGTCCCCTTCGATGCTACCGGCGCGCAAAACGAGATCGGACGTCACCAGCTGATCGACAAGGCGCACGGTGGCGGAATGGGAGAGCGCGATCATTCTACGCAATGTCTCGATCGTCAGACCTGGCTCGGAGCCGATCTGGATAATGGCGGCAACGGCGCTTGGGCCAAGACCTGTCTCATCGGCAAAGGCCTTCTCCATCTTGTCCACCAGAGCGAGGCTCATGGCGCCGAAGAGGTTTTCCAGCCGTAGTGTTTCCTTGCCCGTCGCCATGCTCACCCGCGCCATGAATATGTATGCTGCATATTTACAGGATCATGGGCGGTAACTGCAATGGACAAGAGAACCGCTTCGGCCTTCGTCCGGCTTTCAACCGGCTTTGCTCGCATGCTATGCCCTACCCGACAGCAAGAGACGGATTCGCCATGACAGTCACCATTTACGGCATCAAGAACTGCGACACGATGAAGAAGGCCCGCACCTGGCTCGAAAGCCACGGCATCGCCTATGATTTCCACGACTACAAGGCCGTCGGCATCGACCGGGATCACCTCGAGCGTTGGACGAAGGAAGCCGGCTGGGAAGTGGTGCTCAACCGCGCCGGCACTACCTTCAAGGCTTTATCGGAAGCGGATCGCACCGATCTTTCGAAGGACAAGGCCATTGCTTTGATGATGGCGCAGCCTTCGATGATCAAGCGCCCGGTGCTGGAAGCGAACGGCAAATTGCTCATCGGCTTCAAGCCCGATATTTATGCGGCTGCATTCGGCAAGGCCGCCTAGAGATAAGTCCATGTCCAAAACCACCCGCGCGACACAAGTGCTAACCCAGGCGAAGGTCGCCTTCACCGTGCACGCCTATGACTACGATCCGAATGCAGAGCGTGTCGGGCTGCAGGCGGCGGAGGCGCTCGGCGAGGAGCCGCATCGCGTCCTGAAGACGCTGATGGCGGAGGTAGACGGCAAACCCGTCTGTGTTGTCGTGCCCTCCGACCACGAAGTCAGCATGAAGAAGCTCGCCGCGGCCTTCGGCGGTAAATCTGCTGCCATGATGAAGCCGGTCGATGCCGAGCGTCTGACGGGCTATCATGTCGGCGGCATCAGCCCCTTCGGACAGAAAAAGATCGTGCCGACGGCGATCGAGGCGCAGGCAATGACCGAGGCCTATGTCTACATCAACGGCGGCCAGCGCGGTTTACAGGTGCGCCTCAGCCCACAGGATGCCTTGACGGCGCTCAAGGCCAAAGCGGCGCCGCTGATTGCCTGACGATCTTCAGGATCGGACAAAGCGCCTTCAATTTCGCCGCAAACCGGTCTAAGTCTTCAGACCATCTTCGATATCAGCCAAGCAGGTTTGCCATGACATCAGCTTCCCCAAACCATCATCCCGTCGATCACGCCAAGCTGGAAAAGCTTGCGGAAGTGGCCGTAAAGGTCGGGTTGCAGCTGCAGGCCGGCCAGGATCTGCTGATGACGGCGCCGGTTGCGGCGATGCCGCTGGTGCGACTGATCACGCGCGAGGCCTACAAGGCCGGCGCCGGTCTCGTCTCCACCTTCTATTCCGACGAAGAGACCACGCTCGCGCGCTACGAATACGGCCACGATGCGAGCTTCGACCGCGCGGCAAACTGGCTCTATGAGGGCATGGCCAAGGCCTTCTCCAACAACACGGCGCGCCTCGCCATTGCCGGCGATAACCCGATGCTCCTGTCCAACCAGGACCCGAACAAGGTTGCCCGCGCCAACCGCGCCAATTCAGCCGCCTACAAGCCGGCGCTCGAAAAGATCTCGAATTTCGACACCAACTGGAACATCGTTTCCTATCCGAACCCCTCCTGGGCGAAGCTGGTCTTCCCGAACGATCCGGAGCCGATCGCGGTTGCCAAGCTTGCCAAGGCGATCTTTTCCGCTTCGCGCGTCGATGTCGAAGATCCGATCGCGGCCTGGGCAGAGCACAATGCCAATCTGCACAAGCGTTCGGCCTGGATGAACGGCAAGCGCTTCGCCGCCCTGCATTTCCAGGGACCGGGCACCGATCTGACTGTCGGGCTTGCAGATGGTCATGAATGGCATGGCGGCGCCTCCACCGCCAAGAACGGTATCACCTGCAATCCGAACATTCCGACGGAAGAGGTCTTCACCACGCCGCATGCGCTGCGCGTCGAAGGTCACGTCTCATCGACGAAGCCGCTGTCGCATCAGGGCACGCTGATCGACAATATCCAGGTGCGCTTCGAAGGCGGCCGGATCATCGAGGCAAAGGCGACGCGCGGCGAAGAAGTGCTGAACAAGGTGCTCGACACCGACGAGGGCGCCCGCCGGCTTGGCGAAGTGGCGCTGGTGCCGCATTCCTCGCCGATTTCGGCGAGCGGCATCCTGTTCTACAACACGCTCTTCGACGAAAATGCCTCCTGCCACATCGCGCTCGGCCAGTGCTATTCCAAGTGCTTCATCGATGGAGCCAAGCTCAGCCAGGAGCAGATCAAGGCGCAGGGCGGCAATTCCAGCCTGATCCACATCGACTGGATGATCGGCTCGGACAAGGTCGACATCGACGGCATCAATGCCGATGGCTCGCGCGTGCCCGTCATGCGCAAGGGCGAGTGGGCCTGAGCCGTAACTGATAGCATCTCGGAGAAGGGAAAGCGGGCCATGAGCCCGCTTTCTTGCATTCAGATGCCGAACGTCACCAGGCCGTTTTCATCGATCGGCCAGAAGGGATTCCAGGCGACTTCCCAGGCGTGATCGTCCGGATCGGCCACATAGCCGCGGAAACCACCATGCGGCGGCGCATCGGCCTTGCGAAGCATACTCCCGCCTGCCAGCAACAGCTGATCCATGACGGCGTCAACATCCTCACGAACCGCAACATTATGCGCCAGCGAAAAGGCGCCGGGCGATTTCAGGCCTGCTCGGCCCATATCCTGCTCCAGCGACGAGAGCTTGAAGGTGCCGAGAACGAAACCGTTCATCTGGTAGAAGACGATCTCCTCATTCTCGAAGACAGGCGTCCAGCCAAACCCCTCCGTATAGAAGCGTTTGGACCGATCGAGATCGAGAACACCGATGGTGATGACGGAAATCTGCTGTTGCATAACCAAGTCCTTTCGTTCGCCTCGCGAGATTGCGAGCCGTTCAAGGTCTTGGGCCGCTACCGAAGTAGTGGAAGGACCCGCACAAAGCGGGGGTTGGGCCAACCGCACCAACCTAACCTGTTTCAGACCCTCAAAGTTTCTCAGATCTGGAGTGCGGAATCAAGATGACCGCCATGACGCCCATCCATTGGCCATTACAGGGATGTGTCCCGAAGCCCTATCGGATATTCGCGAGCGCTTTCCTGACGCGCTCGAGATGCGCCTTGCGCCCGGCATCGGTGACGCGATCCATATCGTGAAGCGCCAGCATGCGGAAGTTCAGCCGCTTGGCGCAGAAGGCGGCAATACCGCGTTTCAGCAGACGCCGCACCGGATTGCCCATGTAGAGATGCACGATCCACCAGGGCGAGCCGGTTGTGGTCAGCGCCCAGAACAGACGGATATTGGTGAGCTTCGGCACGATGCGCCCGCCCGCAGGATCATGGGTGAAGGCGACATCAGGCGCAAAGGCGCGATCGAAGAAGCCCTTGAGAATGGCCGGAAAATTGAACCACCATTGTGGAAAGACCAGGATCAACCCTTCGGCCGCTCGAAGCCGCGCGACGATATCGTCGATGCCCGACGTATCATAGGGCTGATCGAAATAACCGCCCCGCTCGGCCTGCGAAAGTCGGGGATCGAAACCCTCTCGGTAGAGATCGAGCAGATCGACCTCGTGGCCGCCGGCAACGAGCGTTTCCTGCGCGACCCTTGCCACTGACGCGGCAAAGCTGTCTTCCAGGGGATGGGCCAGTACCAGCAGGATGCGCATCAGAAGAGGCTTCCCTGTTTCGGTGGGGCGGCAGTCTCCGCCGGCTTGGCGGCGCGCTTCTTCGAAGACGACGCGCCTGATGGCGGCGTGGATGACGACGGCGGAGCGGCATCATCGCCCGTGACGGCACCGATGCGGCCGTCGGCAAACTCGATCGAGATGGCCGCACCCGTCGAAAGTGCCGCTGCCAGCGAAACCGGGCGGTCGTCCTCGTCACGCACGACGGCATAGCCGCGCTTCAGGACATTCTTGTAGGAAAGCGACTGCAGGATACGCTCCTGCGCTACCAGTTCGCTGCGCGCACGGGTCAGCTGGTGACGGATGGCGGTGTCGGCCTGACGGGCGAGATTGCCGAGGCGATCGCGGGCGCGACCCGTTTGCGCTTCGAGGCGCGAGGGCAGCGTGGCGAAGACGGCATCGGCCCGTTCGATGCGAGCGCGCGAGCGGTCGAGCATGCGCTCGATGGTGCGCTCCGCACGGGTCATCCGCTCACTCAACTGCTGGCGGCGCTCGGCGATCCGGTTCGACAGGATATCCGGCCGCAGCTGCGAGGCCATGCGCTCGAAGGAGCGGCGCTTGTTCAGCGTGTTCAGCTCCAAGCCACGGCCGAGGCCGGCGGCTGCCTCATCGAAGCGGCGGCGCGGCAGGGCCAGGATCTGGTCGAGCGACGGCAGGGCGCGCAGCAACGCGCGCACCGCCTGCCGTCGCTGATCCATCTGCCTGCCCACTCCGCCCTGCAGTCGGGCGGCAAGGCTTGCAAGCTGCGCCTCAAGTTCCGCTTTGACCGGCACGGCCATTTCGGCGGCACCCGTCGGCGTTGGAGCGCGCATGTCGGCGGCGTAGTCGATCAAGGTCCAATCGGTCTCGTGACCGACGGCGGAGATCAACGGGATTTCGCTCGCGGCAGCAGCCCGAACGACGGCTTCGTCGTTAAAACTCCAGAGATCTTCGAGGCTGCCGCCACCGCGCGCAACGATCAGCACATCAGGTCGCGGGATCCGGCCGTCAGGCTCAAACTCGTTGAAGCCGCGAATGGCGTTCGCCACCTCGTCGCCGGAGCCATCGCCCTGCACCTTCACCGGCCAGACCAGCACATGCACGGGAAAGCGATCGGAGATGCGGTGCAGAATATCGCGAATGACGGCGCCGGTCGGCGAGGTCACCACGCCGATCACGGCAGGCATGAAGGGCAGCCTGCGCTTGCGCTCGGCATCGAACAGGCCTTCGGCACCAAGCTTGCGCTTACGCTCCTCCAGGAGCGCCATCAGAGCGCCGGCGCCGGCCGGCTCCAGGCTCTCGATGACGATCTGATATTTCGACGAGCCCGGGAAGGTCGTCACCTTGCCGGTCGCGATCACCTCCATCCCCTCTTCAGGGCGGAATTTTAGCTTGGAAAAGCTGCCTTTCCAGATGACCGCATCGATGCGGGACCGGTCATCCTTCAGTGAGAAATAGGCATGGCCAGAGGAATGCGGCCCACGATAGCCGGAGATTTCACCGCGCACGCGCACCTGATCAAACGCATTCTCGACGGTGCGCTTGATCGATCCGGACAATTCCGAAACGGAATATTCCGTCAGGTTCGAGGGCGAATCATTCTCAAAAAAGCTGCTCATGTCCTCTTTCTAGCCGATGTCGCGGAAAATGCGGAGCCTTGTGCATACCCCTTAAGTCTGAATCGATCGAAAATGGGGATTGTGCGCATATTTGAGGAGTCGTCGCCTCCTTTGCAGGTCCCATAGAGAGCGTGGAGCTTATTGCTTCATCAAGCGTTAACCTTACTGACAAAGGCTTTTTTAGCCATCCGCACGTAAAGCTGTGCAAACTGGTTCTTGGTAAAGAGGATATGGAGCGATGATATTCGCGACCGCAACGATCATCGGAATTGCCGCCGGCCTGCAGCGCTCCACCATCGGCGCCTTGCTCGGCGTGGCTCTGATGAGCATCGCCTTCATGGCGGCCGTCGCGATGTCGGTCACTCCTCCACCACTGACCACTTTGTTCATGGCGCTCGGCGGCTACAACCTCGGCTTCATCGGCTATCTCGTGACAGCCGATGTGATGGAGCACCGTCGCCGCGCCTGACGCGGATCCCCACTTCCGAAAATCTCCGGGCCATTCCGCTCATGCTGTTCGCTTGAAAACCGCCGAGCATTCTTATGGGATTAGCTCCCTGCTCAGCCCTGCGGCTTGAAGCGGAAAAACTGCACATCCGACTTGGTCGAAGCCGGCATCGGCTCCAGATAAGCAGGCACATCGCCGGCACTCAAGCGGGCATACAGACCCTTGGGATTGCGCTCGGACAATAGCTGCACCTGCGGATCCCCCTTGCAGAAGGCAACCAGCGTCACATGCGTCTTGCGCAAGAGCGCTTCCGCCTCCGCCGGCTGAGCAAGACCGATATTGAGCTCGGCCAGCATCCCATCGGGATCGCGATGATAGGGACCAGAGAGCGTGCGGTGTGGCGTGAAGCGCAGAAGCGGTGCTCCCATATTGGAAGCTGCGACAATCACGCCAGGCTCAAGACCGACGATAGGCACCAGCGCCTGCTTCGACGCGCAATCCACCGTTTCCTCGGCCTTTGACTCCACAAAGCCATTGACCACACCTTTCAATGCCAGCGTGCCGCCGACAGCCCAGACCATGGGCACTGAGATCAGTGCCGTACCCACATAGACCAGGGATGCCCGGATGTTTTTGGTGTCAGCCATCGAAATGCGGCGCAGCTCCGCGAGCAACAGTGCCAGCGGCGGGATGGCCAACAGATTGGCAAATTCCGCGCCACGGACCTGCACGAGCGTTATGATCCAATTGACGGCGATCAGGGCGATCAGAACCGCGTGCAGGCGAGCCCGCTCGCCGCGCAGTATGCGGACCGCGCACACGATCATAGCGATCAAGCTTGTCGCATAGAACGCACCCAGCATCTCCGGCTGCCGGTGGATGATGGAGACGATCGACTGCGCCTCGGTTACCCGGCTCAGCCAGAGGTCGATCAGCATGGGATCCAGGTCGGCAAGCGGATTGCGCAGGCATTGCGGTGCAAGCGCAACCGTCGTTGCCAATACGAATGCGCCATTGGCAGCAAGCACCGCCAGACGCCAGGGCTGCGACAGGCGGCTGGCGAAAACGGCAGATAGCAGCAGTCCGACGCAGCCGGCGCTTATTATGCCGTAAAAGCCGAGCGAGAGATTGTCGCAGGTGACCATCGAATAGAAACGCGGCGGCACGAGCAAGAAAAACGCGGCACTGACGGCAATCGTCAACGTCAATGCGAAAGCCTTTGCGGCCGGCGCGAACCGCTCGCCATCCCACGCCCAAAGGCAGGCCACCGCCACGCAGGCGAAAGCAACGAAAGGCGTCGTTTCCGCGCCGATGCCAAGCTGGATAGCAAGGGCAACGGCGGCAATGGCGAAATTGCGTGGCTTGTAGCTCTCGTCGACCAGCATCGAGACAGCAAGGGCGACAAGACCGAGCTGGACATTGTCGTGATCGATGGATCCCGGCACAAAACGCGGCGAGAGCAGCACGAACAATGCCGTCATCAGCAGCGAGAAATGCATGCCTTCGACGCCGGCAATGCGACGACCCGCGAGGCCCATGAAGGCCATCAGCGGCACGATCAGCATCAGCGGCCAGACGGTCAGCGCCGCCGCCTCGGCCCCTTCGGGCGAGAAGAACATCCGGAAGAAGAGAATAAGGCCTGCAATCGGCAGATCGATGAAGCGCGACCAATGCATCAGCGTTCCGCCATCGAGGCCAAGCCGATATTGCATCATGTCAAACCAGCCCTGACCCGCGAGGAAATCGCGAACCTCGACCAGGCGCATGGCATCGTCATTATCGGGGCCGACATAGTCGGCAAGGTTACGGTGAATGAGCAGCTGGGCAGCGATGAGCAGAATGCAGTAGATCAACGGCACAAGGACAGGATGCGACCAGCGTGTGGACGCTGTCCTGCCTGGTGCAGGCGCTGCTTCGGGCGAGATTGTCAGCGTCTGCGTCATGCGGATAAACCCCGGACTTGAAGGATGTTCGGGGGATCACACTAGCGGCCGCCTATCAAAAAAAAGTAAAGCTGGCGTCGGCCGCGACAGTCATCACGATAATGTTTTTTCCGGCCCAATCTGCGGCCATTTTTCCTTCGCAACCATAGGGTCTTATTAACAGGCAGCGCGATAAGCTCTCGCCCGGATCGTCCATCGGGCACAACTTGATATCACGCGTAGGAAGCGGCCAAGATCATGTGGAATGAGAAGCTGAACATCGCCGTCCTGCTACCCTGCTACAACGAAGCAGCCACGATCGGGAATGTCGTGCGCGGCTTCCGCCAGGCCATTCCGCAAGCCAGCATCTATGTCTATGACAACAACTCCACCGACGGCACGGCACTTCAGGCCATGCTCGCGGGCGCAAACGTGGTGCGTGAGCGCCGGCAGGGCAAGGGCCATGTGGTACGCCGCATGTTCGCCGACATCGAGGCCGATATCTATCTGATGGCCGATGGCGACGGCACCTATGCCCCCGAGGACGCCGAGGATTTGATCCGCACGCTGCTGACGGAGGGATCCGACATGGTCGTCGGCACCCGCCGCAACGTTCATAACGATGCCGGCCGACAGGGCCATGCCTTCGGCAATCGCATTTTCAACTGGCTTTATCGCTCGATATTCGGCACCGACTTCACGGACATCTTCTCCGGCTATCGCGCCTTTTCGCGCCGTTTCGTCAAAAGCTTCCCCGCCGTATCGGGCGGCTTCGAGATCGAAACGGAAATGTCGGTTCACGCTTCACGTCTGAAGCTTCCTGTCAGCGAACTGGAACTCGATTACGGCAGACGGCCGGAAGGCTCGCATTCGAAGCTCTCGACCTTCCGCGACGGCGGCAAGATCCTCTGGATGTTCGCCATGCTGATGAAGGAAACGCGACCCTTCGCATTCTATGGCATTCTGGGCGTCATTTGCATGGAAATGAGCATCGGCTTCTCGATCCCGGTCTTCATCGAATATTTCGAGACCGGCTTCGTGACGCGGATGCCGACGTGGATCCTCTCCGTGGGGCTGACGATGATCGCTTTCATGCTGTTTACGGCCGGCCTGATTCTGGACTCGGTTGCCCGTGCCCGTGCGGAGCATCTGCGTATCCACTATATGAGCCTGCCCAAGCTGGCGTCCCCGCAGATCGGCAATGAGCGCACTGTTTACATGACCGAACTCGAAAAGCCCGCCAGCCGGAAGAAAAGGGCGAAAGCTGCATGAAGAAGCTCTTTCGCTTCCTGATCGCCGGCGGCGTTGGCTTTGTGGTCGATGCCGGTGTGCTGCATCTTCTGATCTGGTTCACACCGCTCGGCCCCTTTGTCGGCCGAGCCATCTCGATCCCGAGCGCACTGCTCGCCACCTGGGTGCTCAACCGCAACTTCACCTTCGGCCGCTCCGACCGGTCGCTCGCGGCGGAAGGTTTTCGCTATGGTTCGGTCGGGTTGACGTCGGCTCTGCTGAACTATGCCCTGTTCAGCTCGCTCCTGATGACGGAACCGTCGCTACGACCAATCATCGCCCTGACGCTTGCTTCGGCGGCGGCGACGGCGTTCAGCTTCTTTGGCTATTCACGCTTCGTCTTCCGTCACCGGCAAAATCCTTGAGACGCTAAGTCAGACCGGCTCCCAGCCATCCTTTTCGCTTGCGCGGTAGATGGCGTCGATGACCTTCTGATTGAGCTTCGAGCTTTCCAGCGAGACGATTTCCGCACCCTGACCCAATGCAGCCGAGGCGAAGGCTTCCGCCTCGCGTCTGTACTGCCGGCTGTCGGGGAAGCGGAAGATCTGCGATTCGAGGTGATTGCGGTTGGTCAGTTCCAGCTCTTCCGCGCCATACCTGTCAGCATTGAAGGGCGACTTCACCTCGATGAAGCCTTCGGTGCCGTGGAAGACCATAGCCTGCCGATTGGCCATCTGTGTCGAGACATAGAAGCTGAGATCGAAGTCGCCGAAATCGGCCTTGACGCTGGAATAGATATCGGTGCCGAATTCCGGATCGCGCTCGGTCGTCGCCTGAACGCGCAGGGGCTCGCGGCCTGTGACGAAACGGGTGCTGATTGTCGGGTAGACGCCGATGTCGGGCAAGCCGCCGCCGCCAAGCGCCGGGATATTGCGCATGTTGCTGGCATCCCGGTTGAAATAGGTGAAGACACCCTGGACATGCCGCAGGCGGCCAATGGCGCCATCGGCAAGCAAAGAACGAACCTTCCGCCAAAGCGGCGTATAGGTGAGCATGTAGGCTTCCGTCACGACGACCTTGTTGCGATCGCGAGCGGCGATCAGGCTGTCGATTTGCTCGGCCTTCAGAACGATCGGCTTTTCGCAAAGCACATGCTTGCCGGCATCGGCCGCCTTGATGGTCCATTCGGCATGCTGCGAGGTCGGCAGGGGAATATAGACGGCGTCGATCTTGTCGGAGGCGAGCATCTCCTCATAGGAACCGAAAGCATGCGGCACGGAGAAGCGGTCCGCCATCTGCCGTGCGCGACCGAGATCGCGGCTGGCGATTGCAGTGACGACGCAATTCTCCGCATCCTGAATAGCTGGCACCACCACGTCGCGGCCGATCTTCGCCGTCGATAGAATTCCGAAACGCAGCATGATGTCTCTCCTGAAGCATCACCCGAAGCGGAGGGTCGCATGGCGTTATTCGCGATGCTGCCCATCCGGCGGGATCCATTTGTGAACACGATGGGTAAAGCGAAACGAGGCCATTCCGCTTTGGACGAAACCGGCGGCAACCTTATTCGGCCCTTCCTCAAGGTGCAACGCCTTGGCGGACCTCAGCACGGAAACGCAGCTGTCCGATGGCCCTTTTCTATGTCCGTATTTGTCCGCTTTCTGTCTGCCAGATGGCTTTCGAAGCTTTCAAAGCGCGTCTAGCTTCGGCTATCCTTCAAGCACAGGAGATACGAAAATGTCCCATACGGATACTGCGCTACTCGTCATCGATGTTCAGGAATCTTTCCGCCAGCGCCCTTACTGGCGAACCGATGACCTGCCTGCCTTCACGACCCGCCTGCAGGCGCTGATCGACGGTGCCAAGGCGAAGGGCATTCCGGTCGTCCAGATTTTCCACGTCGAGGACGGCAGCGCGCATTTCAGCCTGGAGAGCGGCTATGTGCGCAAGCTCGACGAAATCTCGCTCGAGGCCGATGCCGTGTTTCACAAGCGCCGCCACTCGGCGCTTGTCGGCTCGGGCCTCGATGTCTGGCTGGTGGCAAACGGCATCAGCAGGGTCATTGTTTCTGGTATCCGCACCGAGCAGTGCTGCGAAACCACCACCCGGCACGCGTCCGATCTCGGCTATGAGGTCGATTACGTCACGGAGGCGACGCTGACCTTCCCGATGACGCACGCCTCGGGCACCGTTTTCAGCGTCGACGATATCAAGAAGCGCAGCGAGCTGGTGCTGGCCGACCGCTTCGCCCGCATCGCTACGGTCGAGGAAGCGCTCGCCGCCGCACCGATCCGGAGTGCCGCATGACCCAAAGCGACCGGGACCTCCATCGGCGGATCATTCCCGTCTACGTGCTTCTGCCGCCCTATACGCTGCTGATGGACGTGGCGGGGCCGGTGGAGGTGCTGCGTCGCGCCAATATCGAACAGGACGACGTCCTGTTCGATTATCAGTTCATCGCCACCCAGCCGCGGCAGACGACGTCGGTCGGGCTGACGCTTGCCGATCTCAAGCCGCTTCCCGATCACATTCCGGATGACGCCTATGTCATTCTGTCAGGCGGCGTCACGCCGCCGGACGATGCCGACGATATCGAGCCGGAACTGGAAATGCTTGCGACCTGGCTGAAAGGCGCGATCCGCCAGGGGATCACCCTCGTCACCATCTGCTCGGGTGCGGTGTTGGCGGCCCGGGCAGGCCTGATGGACGGCTATGCCTGCACCACGCATACCGCCTGCCTCGATGAAGTTCGGGAATATGCGCCGACAGCAAGGGTTCTCGACAACCGGCTCTATGTGGAAGACCGCGATCGCTATTCGAGCGCCGGCATCACGACCGGCACGGACCTGATGCTGCACCTCGCCTCCAAGCTGACCTCGCCGGTGACCGCGCTGACGATTGCCCGGCACATGGTCGTCTACATGCGTCGGACGGGCGCTGAGCCGCAGCTTTCGCCCTGGCTCAGCGGCCGCAACCACATGCATCCCGCCATCCATCGCGTTCAGGATGCGATCATGGCCGATCCGGCCCATAGCTGGTCACTCTCCGAGCTTGCGGGCGTCGGCGCGATGAGCGCGCGGCATATTTCACGGCTGTTTCAGGAGCATGCCGGCCTGTCGGTGACGGCCTATGTCAATCTGATGCGCGTCGCGCTGGCGCGCGACGTGCTAGCCAATTCACGGCTGGACATGGAGCGCGTGGCGGAAAAATCCGGCTTCGCCTCGCCGCGGCATATGCGGCGCGTCTGGTCAAAATACAACGCGCTGCCGCCCAGCCACTATCGGCGCTCGACGGCGGAATAAAGAAATCGTTTGTGGCGTTTGTCTGAAAAGGCCGTTAGCCTGCCTTATCCCTTCGCGCCGGCTCTCCTTTGGCCGGCCTGCCCCTCAAGTGATTTGGAGAGATATCATGGACATGCGCAAGCTTGGACGAACCGATCTGTTTGTCGCCCCCATCGTGTTCGGCGGCAACGTCTTCGGCTGGACGGCCGATGAGAAAACCTCCTACGCACTGCTCGACGCCTTCTTCGACGCCGGCTTCAACACGATCGACACGGCCGATGTCTATTCGCGCTGGGTTCCCGGCAACAAGGGCGGCGATTCCGAAGAGATCATCGGCAAGTGGTTGAAGCAGGGTCGCGTCTCCCGCGACAAGGCGATCATCATCACCAAGGTCGGATCGGAGATGGGGCCGGACAAGAAAGGCCTCAAGGCCGATTACATCATCAAGGCGGCGGAGGCTTCGCTGCAGCGGCTGCAGACCGATCACATCGACCTTTATCTCTCGCATTGGCCAGATCCCGAGACGCCGCATGAGGAGTCGCTTGCCGCCTACGCCAAGCTGAAGGAACAGGGCAAGATCCGCCATGTCGGCTGCTCGAACCTCGATGCGACGCAACTGCAGGCTTCGCTCGATGCCGCCGCCAAGGCGGGCCTGCCACGCTACGACGTGCTGCAGCCGGAATATAATCTCTACGCCCGCGACAGCTTCGAAGGGCCGTTGGCGGATCTCTGCGTCAGGGAAGAGATCGGCGTCATCACTTATTTCAGCCTTGCCGCCGGCTTCCTGACCGGCAAGTACCGGACCAAGGCCGATACCGAGGGGCGTGCGCGTGAAAACCGGGTTGCCGCCTATCTCGACGACAAGGGCCTGCGCATCCTTGCAGCGCTCGACAAGGTCGCGGCCGAAACCGGCGCGAAGGCCGCCGAGATCGCGCTTGCCTGGCTGCTGCGCAAGCGCGGCGTGACCGCACCGATCGCCAGCGCGACTAGCCTCGGCCAGCTCGACGCGCTAATCAATTCGGCGAAGCTTTCGCTTTCCGATGATGCCATGCGCCTGCTCGACGCAGCCGGCGAATAAGAGAGACAGGCCGATGACCGTGACGATCCGAGACGCCAGACCTGAAGACGAAACCCGCTGGCGTACTCTGTGGGAGGGCTACCTCGGCTTTTACCGCGTCACCATCGCGCCCGAAATCACCGATGCAACGTGGCGCCGGGTCTTCGATCCGGCGTCGGCCATCTTCATGCGCGTGGCCGAGGTCGACGGCGAGGTGAAGGGTTTCACGCTCTGCATCACGCATGAGGGCACATGGACGCTCGCCCCCGACTGCTATCTGGAAGATCTGTTCGTCGATGAAAGCGCCAGGGGCCACGGCGTCGGCCGGGCGCTTCTGGACGATCTCGTCACGCTCTGCAAGAAAAACGGCTGGGCACGTCTTTATTGGCATACGGAAGAAACCAACGCGACGGCCCGCAAGCTCTACGACACCTATGTCGAGACCGACGGACATATCCGCTACCGCGTCATTATCTGAGCTTCGGAAAGCCCTCATAATGGGCGGAATGATCGCCCTCCCAATTGGCCATGCCCGGCTTGGTCAACATGCCGCGCGGGCTGACAAAGCTTTGAATCGTCCGCTTCGGCCGCTCGTGCCACTGGATGTTGAAAGCCCATAATTTCGGGAAGAAGCAGAGCGACGCGTAGGGAAGATGATCGTGAATCCACCAGGCGAGCTTCTGCCAATCGCCTTCGTGACTATGATGATCGATCAGCCAGGGCACGACGATGCAAACGGCAGACCCCATGCAGCCGTCGAGATCGCGCATGTCCCAGATATGGTGCGCGGCGGTGTGGGGGTTGGTCGAGCAGTTCAGCCCATTCCTGTTGCCGAAGGCGTTGACCTCGGGCGAGCGGTAGCCGGAGCGGATATGTAGCCGGCCAAAGGTCGCCTCCAGCGGCTCCAGCAACTCCTCGCAGAGCCTGCGGCCCGTCTCGATCGCGAGATCCGGGTCTTCCGGGATATTGGGGATGCGATAGAAATCAGCGATTTCCGAATGCAGGAAATCGCGAAAGAAGAAGTTCTTCGACAGCCTGACCCGCCCGAGATCCTCGAGCCCCTTCATCGATCCCGGTTTTCTCATCGCTGCAATCCCCTTCTGAAACCATCCGATCAGTCGAGACGAGTTATCGCATCATCGCCACCCGATTTCTGTCAGCAGTCGCGCATTGCTCGTTCCAAAGCAATTTCGAGCGCTCTAAGGCCCTGTGTATTTGAAGAAATCTACGAAGGCCCTGAGCGCCGGGCGCATCTGGCGGCGGCTTGGATAATAGATGCAGAAGCCGGGATAGGGCGGGCACCAATCCTCGAGTACACGGATGAGCGTGCCCTCGGCCAGCTCCTGCCGCACACGAATATCGAAGAGATAGGCGAGGCCGGCGCCATTCAGTGCAGCCAGGACACCTAGCCGATCCTCGATGACGATCAGGGGGCCATCGACGGCAACGACCAGCTCGCGGCCATCTTTCTCGAACTCCCAGCGATAGATCGAGCCATCGGTAAATCGTCGCTTGATGCATCGGTGATGAACGAGATCGCGGGGGTGAAGAGGCTTCGGATGCTTCTCGAAATAGGCCGGGGAGCCGGCGATGACGGTGCGGATGTCGGGCGAGACCTTCACCGCGATCATGTCGCCTTCTATGCTCTCCGCCAGCCGGATGCCGGCATCATAACCATCCTTGACGATATTGCTGAAGCCATCCTCGTTGGCGATTTCCAGCGTGATGTCGGGATAAGTGTTGAGGAAGTCACCAAGCCGGGGCGCCATGAGAAGATCGGAAGCAAAACGCGGAGCAGTGATGCGCAACGTCCCGGCCGGGCGGCCACGGGTCGCAAGCGTATCCTCCAGGGCGATGTCGATTTCCTCCAGGGCCGGCGCCAGCCGTTGCAACAACGCCTGCCCCTCTTCGGTCGGCAGCACGCTGCGCGTGGTGCGGGCGAGCAGCCGCACGCCGAGGCTTTCCTCCAAGCTGGACACCGCATGACTGACCGCGGACGGCGCGATCGACAATTCCTTGCCGGCGGCGCGGAAGCTGCGATGGGCGGCGACAGCGGCAAAAACCGCGAGTTGGGAGAGCTGAGTTCGGTTCATTGATCTAAATTATAGAACAGCCTGTAAGGATTTGCATGGGTTTTCATTCATTATGCAGGATCCTACCTTCAGCTCGCAGGCAGCGGTCATAAGCCCCTGCCGCTCCCATAAGGCTCAAGAGGAATAAACCATGAAAACCCGCAGGCTTGGTAAGGATCTCACCGTTTCCGCCGTTGGACTTGGCTGCATGGGCATGAGCTTTGCCTATGGCGAGAGCGACGAAGCCGAATCCGTCAAGACGCTTCTTCGTGCCATCGATCTCGGCGTCACCTTCTTCGACACAGCCGAAATGTAT
Organism: Rhizobium sp. ASV20; assembly: GCF_016429015.1. Taxonomy (GTDB): domain Bacteria; phylum Pseudomonadota; class Alphaproteobacteria; order Rhizobiales; family Rhizobiaceae; genus Rhizobium. The sequence goes on along the minus strand of NZ_JAELTU010000030.1, from coordinate 33,056 downwards.
GGTCCCTTCACCAACGAAGAGCTGCTCGGCCGCGCACTGAAGCCCGTCCGCGACCGTGTGGTCATCGCCACCAAATTCGGCTTCAAGCTCGATCATACGAAAAGCGGCCTGGCCGCGACGATCGGCGTCGACAGCCGGCCCGAACATGTGAAGGACGTCGCTGAAGCCTCCTTGAAGCGGCTCGGCACCGATGTCATCGACCTGTTCTACCAGCACCGCGTCGATCCGAACGTGCCGATCGAAGACACCGTTGGCGCCATGGCGGAACTGGTCAGAGAGGGCAAAGTGCGGGCGCTCGGCCTTTCCGAAGCCAACTCCGCCACCATCCGCCGCGCCCATGCGGTGCATCCGATTGCCGCCGTGCAGAGCGAGTATTCACTCTGGACCCGCGATCCGGAAGAGGATGTGCTTGCCGCCTGCCGCGAACTCGGCATTGGCTTCGTGCCCTATAGCCCGCTCGGCCGCGGCTTCCTGACCGGAGCTATCCAAAAGACGGACGATCTCGCCGCCGACGACTTCCGCCGATCGCTGCCGCGCTTCCAGAGCGAGAATTTCGACGCAAACGCAGCTCTAGTTGCCCGGTTGCAATCACTCGCTGAGGAAAAGGATGTCACGGCGGCGCAACTGGCGCTCGCATGGGTATTGCACCAGGGCGACGACATCGTCCCGATCCCCGGCGCTCGCAAGCTGCATCATCTCGAGCAGAATGCGGCGGCTGCCGACATCGCACTTTCGCCCAGCGAGGTGAAGGAACTCGGCGACATTATCACGCCCGACAACATCGCCGGAAAGCGGTACAGTGACACCGCGCTTGCCATGACAAATATATGACGGCCGAGCACCTGCAAACGCTCAATCGAAGACACCGGCCAAACCGGCCGGTGTCATTCCAGGACTGAAAAGAAAAGTGAAGTGCCATCAAGGCACAACTGAACATGCAGATCGCCTGATTTTCAGGCTTTTTCAATCTTCTAGACAGATCACCATAGGCTTAGAACTAGCTTGCCTCTCCACGCTCGGTTGACAAACGGGCCTGAAATTTGAAGATTGCCGCCATCAAAAATGGGGTAGCGTTGGGAGGACTTATGTCTAAGCGCGCGTTTATCGGCTTCTCTGCCTTTCTTCTTGCAACTTTTGTATCCTTGAGCCCTTCGGCGGCCGCTGACGTCAAGCGTCAGGTAGTCACCACCAAGGACGGTGACTACTTCGGCTTCGATCTGCGCACGGAGCAGAACGTAACGCTGGACCAGTGCTCCGCCTCGTGCATCGGCGACAAGTCCTGCAAGGCCTTCACCTACAATCCCAAGGTGAAGTGGTGCTTCATGAAGTCCGACTTCAATCAGCTCAACAGCTTCCCTGGCGCGATCGCCGGCAAGGTCGTCGAGACCGCGGCGACCAGCGAGCCGGACATCGGCGCCGCCCCTGCCCTTTCCTTCCTGACAGGTGATTTCGTCAAAAGCGCCGGCGACGCGAAGAGCACGCTCACGCTCGGCGACGAACTCAAGGGTCAAGGCGTCGAAAGCCTGATCGCGCTCGGCCGCATCGAACTGACCTCGGGCAATGTCAACGACGCCCTCAACGCTTTCCAGGGCGCACTCTCGCTCAGCCCCGACGATGGCGACCTGTGGATCGAGATGGCGCGCGCCGCCAATACCGTCACGAACGACACGTCTCTCGCCACCAAGGCTGCCTATGCAGCGCTCAACGGCTACCAACTGACCCGGACGACGACCAGCCGCGCCGATGCGCTCGCCGTTCTCGCTGAGGCGCTAAAGAACGCACAGAACTACCGCCCCGCGCTCAATGCCTACAAGGCGAGCCTCAACCTCGTCAGCTCCGCCGCGGTGCAGGCGGCCTACAACGATCTGCTGGCTCGCCAGGGCTTCCGCGTTTCCGGCAACACGCTCGACAACGATAACGCCTCGCCGCGCGCCTGCGTGCAGTTTTCCGAAAAGCTGGTGAAGAGCGGCGTCGACTATACGCCCTTCGTCACCCTGAATGGCGCGGCGCCCAAGGGCGTCGACGCCAAGGACAACCAGATCTGTGTCGAGGGCCTGGAATTCGGCCAGCATTATCGCATCTCGCTGCGCGCCGGCCTACCCTCCTCCGTCGGCGAAAACCTTGCCGCGCAGGTCAATGTCGACGTCTACGTCAAGGACCGCAAGGCTTCGCTGCGCTTCACCGGCGACAATTTCGTGCTGCCCTCCACCGCCCGCCGCGGCATTCCGATCGTCTCCGTCAATGCCAACACGGCCAATCTCAAGCTTTATCGCATCGGTGACCGCAATATTGCGCAGACCCTCAACAACTCGCAGTTCCTGACGCAGGTGGACAGCTACAACGCCCAGACCATTCAGGACACCAATGGCGAGCTGGTCTGGCAGGGTTCGATCGAGATCAAGCAGGAACTCAACAAGGAAGTCGCGACTAGCTTCCCGGTTGATGAAGCTCTGCCGAAGCGCAAGCCCGGCGTCTATGTTCTGACGGCCGTTGCGCCCAACAGCGGCGGCCAGGAATGGGATCCGCAGGCGACGCAATGGTTCGTGGTTTCCGATATCGGCGTCACCACTTATGCCGGCACCGACGGCCTCAACGTCTTTGCCCGCTCGCTCGGCAGCGCCAAGCCGCTTGCAGGCGTGCAGCTGCAGCTGCTTGCCAAGAATAATGAAATCCTCGGCACTGCCAAGACCGACGACAAGGGCCGCGCCATTTTCAGCGCCGGCCTGATGCGCGGTACAGCAGGCATGACGCCAGCCGTCATCACCGCTCAGAATGGCGACCAGGATTACGTCTTCCTCGACATGACGCGCGCCGGCTTCGACCTTTCAGACCGCGGCGTTGCCGGCCGCACCGCGCCCGGTGCGATCGACCTGCTGACATGGACCGAGCGCGGCATCTACCGCGCCGGCGAAACCGTGCATGCATCAGCACTTGCCCGTGACGTCAGCTCGACGGCGGTCGAGAGCCTGCCGCTCACCTTCGTCTTCCTGCGCCCCGATGGCGTCGAGGATCGCCGCATCGTCACTGACGGCGGCAAGCTCGGCGGCTACAATGTCGACCTGCCGCTGCAGCAAACCTCGATGCGCGGCACCTGGACGATGAACATCTATACCGATCCGAAAGGCTCCTCCATCGGCTCGCAGACCTTCATCGTCGACGACTTCGTGCCGGATCGCATCGAGTTCGACATGAAGAGCGACGCCAAAGAGATCGAAGTCGGCCAGCCGACGCCTGTTAATGTCGATGGACGCTATCTTTATGGCGCCCCGGCAGCCGGTCTCAACCTCGAAGGCGAAGTGACGCTGAAGCCAACGCGCCAGAGCGACGACTACAAGGGCTATCTGTTCGGCCTCGCCGATGAAGGCGCGGGCAAGACCAATAGCGATGACGACAATAGCGGCGGCGACAGCAAGGCCGAAAACACGCAGGTGCCGCTTGAGGACCTGCAGGCGCTCGACGAAAACGGCAAGACGACCTTCGATGTCACCATCAAGGACACGCCTTCGACCACCCAGCTTTTGAACGCCAACATTACCGTGCGCATGCAGGAGGCCGGCGGCCGTGCCGTCGAGCGCTCGTTGACACTGCCGGTCAAGGCAGATGGTCCGCGCATCGGCATCAAGCCGGAGTTCGACGGCAATCTCGGTGAGAATTCCGTAGGCAAATTCCACGTCATTGCCATCGACGAGAACGGCCAGAAGCAGACCATGCAGGGCCTGACCTGGAAGCTCCTCAGCGTCGAGCGCAATTATCAATGGTATCGCGACGGCAATAGCTGGAAATTCGAGCCGATCATGTCCACCAAGCAGGTGGCGGTCGGCACGGTCGACGCCACGACGGACGGTGCGGCGATTTCCATGCCCGTCACCTGGGGCCGCTACCGGCTGGAAGTGTCCAGCGCTGACGCGAACGGACCTGAATCCAGCATTGAGTTCAATGCCGGCTGGTATGTCGCCTCGAGCTCGACGGAGACGCCGGATGCGCTCGAAATCGCACTTGACAAGCAGAGCTATCATGTCGGCGACACGGCAAAGCTGAAAGTAACCTCGCGCTATGCCGGCCAGCTGATGGTAACCGCCGGCTCCGAGACGCTGATCTCGGTCACCAATGCCGATATCGGCGCCACCGGCGGCGAAGTCGACGTTCCCGTGACAGCCGATTGGGGTGCAGGAACCTATCTGACCGCCACCCTCTTCCGTCCCGGCGACGCGCAGGAAAGCCGCATGCCGATGCGTGCCATCGGCATCAAGTGGGCGCCTGTGGATCCGGGCGAGCGCAAGCTCCAGATCAAGGTCGACGCGCCGCAGAAGACGCTTCCGCGTCAACCGCTGACCATCGGCATTCAGGTGGCGGGCGCAGGTGCCGATGAGGACGCCTACGTCACCCTCGCCGCCGTCGATGTCGGCATCCTGAACCTGACACGTTACCAGCCACCGGCACCGGATGATTGGTATTACGGCCAGCGCCAGCTCGGCCTTGAAATCCGCGACATCTACGGTCGCCTCATCGATGGCTCGCTCGGCGCGACCGGCAAGCTGCGCACCGGCGGCGACGGCGGCCAGGTCGCCTTGCAGGCGAGCCCCCCGAAGGAAAAGCTCGTCGCTTTCTTCTCAGGCCCGATCAAGCTGGATTCCAGCGGCAAGGCGAGCGTCAGCTTCGATATCCCCCAGTTCAACGGCACTGCACGGCTGATGGCCGTGGCCTGGTCGAAAGCCGGCGTCGGACATGCGACGCAGGATGTCATCATCCGTGACCCGGTCGTCGTCACCGCCAGCCTGCCGAAATTCCTCGCACCGGGAGACAAGGCCAACCTGCGGCTCGATGTCGCCAATACCGACGCCCCTGCCGGCGAGTACACGCTTGCCGTGACCGGGAACAGCGCGGTGACCGTGGATGAAAATGCCACGCAGCAGAAGATCAATCTGCAGGCCGGCGGCAAATACAACATCACCCTGCCGCTCACCGGCGGCCAACCCGGCGACGGCACGGTCTCGATCAAGCTGTCGAATGCTTCGGGCATGTCGCTCGATCAATCGGTCGAAATCCCGGTGCGTCCGGCACAGCTGCCGCTCACCGAACGGCGTGTGATCGCGCTTGCGCCCGGCAAGAGCCTGACGGTCAATTCCGACCTTCTCGCCGACAGCGTGCTGCCGGGCGCCTCGGTCAGCGTCAATGTCAGCCGCTCCAGCGCCTTCGATGTGCCGGCGCTGCTGATGAGCCTCAGCCGCTATCCCTATGGCTGCGCGGAACAGACGGCGAGTGGCGCCTTGCCGCTGCTTTACTTCAGCGACCTGGCCGTGAAGAACGGCCTTGCCGACGATGCCGAAATCCGCAAGCGCGTGCAGGACGCGATCTATCGCGAAATGTCCTACCAGTCCTCGACCGGCAGCTTCGGCCTCTGGGGTCCGGGCTCGGGCGATCTCTGGCTCGACGCCTACATTACCGACTTCCTGACCCGTGCCCGCGAGCAGAAGTACGCCGTGCCGGATCAAGCCATGGTGCAGGCGCTGGAGAACCTCCAGAACGCGCTGAGCGCCAATACCAACGTCAAGGACAATGGCAACGAGATCGCCTATGCGCTCTACGTGCTGGCGCGCAACAAGAAGGCCTCGATCAGCGATCTGCGCTACTATGCCGATACGATGCTGAACGACTTCCCGACACCGCTGTCCAAGGCGCATCTGGCCTCCGCATTGGCGCTCTATGGAGATGCCCAGCGCTCGCGCAACATCTTCATCGACGCCCTGCAAATGTCGCAGAAGGCAGCGGCCACGAAGGTCAGCTTCGCCCGCTCGGATTACGGCTCGTCGCTGCGCGATGGTGCCGCCGTGCTGGCGCTTGCCGCCGAAAGCCGCCCCGTACCGCCGATCATTCCCGATCTCGCAAGCGTGGTCGCCAAGGATTGGCAGAGCCGGAAATATACCAGCACGCAGGAACAAACCTGGATGCTGCTTGCCGCCCGCGCTTTGCAGAATGGCGATGACGGCCTGACGCTCGACGTCAACGGTGCTGCCCATACCGGCACCTACATGGCGCAAATGTCCGGCGATGCCTTGATGGGTCATCCGCTGACCGTCACCAACACGACGCGCCAGCCGCTGTCTGCTGCCGTGACCACGGTCGCGGCACCGGCCTCGCCACTGCCGGCCGGGGGCACCGGCTTCAAGATCGAGCGCAAGTACTACACGCTCGATGGCGAAGAGGCCAATGTCAGCCAGGCGCAGCAGAACGAGCGCTATGTCGTCGTGCTGCACGTGACCGGAAACAATGACTGGCCACAGCGCATCCTCGTGACCGATCTCTTGCCGGCAGGCTTCGAGATCGACAATCCGAGCATCGTCGGCAGCGCGCAGCTATCGAACTTCGACTGGCTGAGCGATGTGCAGCCCGCCCATGTCGAATTCCGCAGCGATCGCTTCGTTGCCGCCTTCGACCAGACCGATGGCGCCAATCGCGACATGAGCTTCGCCTATGTCGTGCGTGCAGTGACCCCCGGCGTCTACGACCACCCGGCCGCGAGCGTCGAGGACATGTACCGTCCTCAGTTCTCGGCTCGTACGGCGATGGGCCGCATGGAGGTGCTGGCAGCCCAGCAGTAAGTGCAGTCATGAAAGCACGATGGAAGATTGCGATCGGCTTTGGAGCCACTGCCTTGACGGCGGTGGCCCTGGTCTTCGGCCTGGAGGCTGCGGACCGCGCCTATCCGCCGCCTTTGGACAATGCCCGCGTCATTTCGGCCGAGGTTCTCGATGCCAATGGCGATCTTTTGCGCGCCTTTGCCACGCCTGAGGGGCGCTGGCGGCTGAAGACCGGCGTGGCGGATGTCGATCCGCAATATCTGCGCATGCTCGTCGCCTATGAAGATCGTCGCTTCTATGACCATCACGGTATCGACCCGGTGGCCATCGGACGTGCCTTCGTGCAGCTCGTTACGCATGGTCGCATCGTCTCGGGCGGCTCGACGCTCTCCATGCAGGTGGCACGGTTGATCGAGCCCCGCGGCCAACGCTCGATGGCGGCAAAACTTCTGCAGATTGTCCGTGCCATCCAGATCGAACGGCGGCTCACCAAGGAACAGATCCTCGATCTTTACCTGACGCATGCACCTTATGGCGGCAATCTGGAAGGTGTCCGGGCGGCGAGCCTTGCCTATTTCGGCAAGGAGCCGCGCCATCTGAGCGTCGCGCAATCCGCCCTTCTCGTCGCCCTGCCGCAGCTGCCGGAAAAGCGGCGGCCGGACCGCAATCTCTCGGTCGCGCAGGCAGCCCGCCATCGTGTGCTGCAGCGCGCCGCCGTCGCGGCGATCATCGGAGAAGGCGAAGCAGAGCGCGCTGCCTTGACACCCGTGCCGGCCGATCGGCGGCAATTGCCCGCCTATGCGGCCCATCTTGCCGAACTGGCGCTGAAAAAGCAGCCCGACGTCATCCAGCGCCGAACGACCTTGCGGCGCAGTGTGCAGCAGGGACTGGAAGCGGTCGCCGATGCGGCGGCAAAACGGCTTGGGCCGAAAGTATCGGTGGCGATGATCATGGCTGACGCCAAGACCGGCGAGATTATCGGCGAGGTCGGCTCAGCCAACTATTTCGATTCCGGCCGCTCGGGCTGGATCGACATGACCCGCATATTGCGCTCCCCCGGTTCGACGCTGAAGCCCTTTATCTACGGGCTTGCCTTCGAGCAAGGCTATGTTGCGCAGGAAACGATCATCGAAGATCGCCCGGCCGATTTTTACGGCTACCGTCCACGCAATTTCGATATGAACTACCAGGGCGATGTCAGCGTGCGGCAGGCGCTGCAGCTGTCGCTCAATGTGCCGGCCGTGCGCCTGCTCGATGCTGTGGGTCCTACCCGGCTGCTGGTGCGCTTCCGCCGCGCCGAGGTGAAGCCGAAGCTGCCACCGAACGAAGCGCCCGGCCTTGCCATCGGCCTCGGCGGCGTGGGCGTTACTCTCAAGGACCTCGTGCAGCTCTATGCCGGGCTCGCCAATCGCGGCAAGGCGATGCGGATCGGAGACGGCGTTCAGGATCAGCCGGGACCGATCGACAGCGAGCCACTGATGGAGCCGGTGGCAGCCTGGAACATCACCGATATTCTCTCCGATATCATCGCACCGCGCGGCAGCAAGCAGCTCGGCATCGCCTACAAGACCGGCACGAGCTACGGCAATCGCGACGCATGGTCGATCGGCTATGACGGCGCGCATGTGCTTGGCGTCTGGGTCGGTCGGCCGGACAACGGCGCCGTGCCGGGGCTGGCCGGCTATGTCTCGGCCGCTCCCATCCTGTTCGAAGCCTTCGCGAAATCGGGTGTCGCCATCACCCCCTTCCCCGCCCCGCCCATGGGCGCAGTGCGCATCTCCGCAACCGAGCTGCCCATCAGCCAGCGCCGCTTCTCCGTCACAGCCGCGGGGCTGCTGGCCGCTTCGAGCCGGGAGCCGGCACCGCAGATCGTCTATCCGCCCGAAGGCGCGCGCGTCGACCTCGGAGCGGGCACAGGCGCCGATCAGATCGCGCCGCTGGCGCTAAAACTGCAGGGCGGGCGGGCGCCATTTCGATGGCTGGCCAACGGCAAGCCGCTGCCGGAAATTTCGCGCCGACGGACCAACCAATGGACGCCAGATGGCGCCGGCTATTCGACGCTGACCGTTATCGATGCGGCTGGCCGCGCCGCCAGCGTGCGGGTTTTCGTCGAGTAAGGACCGTCACGTCATTGCGATCACGCTGTCGCATTTTTGTCAGCCGGTATCGTCTATGCTATCTTGGACATGACTCAAATGAGGAATGGCGAGATGTCGGAAGAGCAGGCAATCCGTGCGGTTGTTCACCTCTATGTCGATGGCATGGCCTTCGCGAATGAGCCGGCGCTGCGCAAGGCACTCCACCCGCGCGCTGATGTCATCGGCAATTATCAGGGCGCGGTCGAATGGATGACGCGGGATGAATTCATCTCGGCGATCGTCGAGGAAGGCAGCGCACCGCCCGGCACGATCCCTTTAATGGAGATCGAGCTGATCGACATCGAAGGCGATGCCGCAAGCGTCAAGGTCGTCGACGAATTCGCCGGAATGCGATTTTCAGACTATCTGTCACTGGTGAAGATCGACGGACGCTGGAGCATCGTCAACAAGGTTTATCATCTGCATCGCTGATTGGCAGCCTTAGGCACATGACGCCCACGCGGGGCCTCTGATCCCACCTCTGCCGCTGTCGCGATATCTCCCCCACAAGGGGGAGATATCGGCGAAGCTGAGAGAGGGGTGCCGAGCTTTCTGCGAACTCGGCAACAACCGATTATCCTCTCAGCACGCCACCCGTCGACTTCGTGACGTTTGCGACGATCTTCTGGGTCAGCGCCTCGAAATCCTCATCGGTGAGCGTGCGCTCGGCCGGCTGGATCTGCACTTCGATGGCGATGGACTTCTTGCCTTCACCGAGCGATGCACCCTCGAAGATGTCAAAGACGTTGACACCGGTGACCAGCTTGCGGTCAGCACCGATGGCGGCGCGGACGACGGCGCCGGCTTCCACCGACTTGTCGACCACGAAGGCGAAGTCGCGCTTGACGGCCTGGAACGGAGAAAGTTCCAGCGCCGGCTTGGTACGGGTCGCCTTCTTCTTCGGCTCGGGCATCGCGTCGACATAGACTTCGAAGCCGGCGAGAGCGCCTGACACGTCGAGCGCTTCCAGCGTCTTCGGATGAAACTCGCCGAAATAGCCGAGCACGACCTTCGGACCCATCTTGATGGTGCCGGAGCGACCGGGGTGATACCAGGCCGGGCCGCCCTGCTCGATCTGGATATTGCCCATCGGCAGGCCGCAAGCTTCGATGACTGCGAGAGCGTCAGCCTTAGCATCGAAGACATCGACGGGCTTGCCGCCGCCCTTGGCTGCGTTCGACCACATGCGGCCGGCACCTGATAGCGTTGCCGTGCCGCGGCGGATACCGCCGGCGACGCGACGCTGTCCCGCAGGCGTGTCGTTCTCATAGGTGCCGGAGACTTCGAAGATCGCGACGTCGCCATAGCCCTTGTCGGCATTGCGCTGCGCAGCCGACAGCAGGCCCGGAAGCAGCGAAGGACGCATGTCGGACATATCCGCAGCGATCGGGTTCGCGAGCTTCAGCGCATTGGAGCCGCCACCGAAGAGCTTGGCCTGATCTTCCGAAATGAACGACCAGGTGACGGCTTCCAGCATGCCGCGCGATGCCAGCGCACGCTTGGCGGTGCGGGTGCGGATTTGCAACGTCGTCAGGATCTTGCCGTTCACGGCGGCATGGCTGCTCAGCGGCTGCGGCTTGATATTGTCGACGCCGTGAATACGCATGACCTCTTCGACGAGATCGGCCTTGCCATCGACATCCGGGCGCCAGGAGGGAACAGCGACCGAAATGCGCTCGCCCGAACCGGACACTGAGAAGCCGAGCTTCGTCAGGATGGACTTGCTTTCGTCAGCCGAGACTTCGAGGCCGGTCAGGCGCTTGACCTCCGACAGCGGGAAATCCACGACCTTGGCGTCATAGCCCTTGTATCCCTCGACACGGGCCTTAGCGGCCGTGCCGCCGCAGCAGGCGAGCACCAGTTCCGTGGTGCGCTCGAGGCCGGGCACCATATATTCCGGGTCGGCGCCGCGCTCGAACCGATAGCGCGCATCGGTGATGATGCCGAGGCTGCGGCCGGTCTTGGCGATGTTCATCGGATCCCAGAGCGCGGACTCGATCAGCACATCCGTGGTGTTCTCGTCGCAGCCGGAATGTTCGCCACCCATGATGCCGCCGATCGACTCGACGCCATTGTCATCGGAGATGACGACATTGCTCGGGTTGAGCTTGTATTCACGCTCGTCCAGCGCCAGCACGGTCTCGCCGTCCTTGGCGCGACGCACGACCAGATTGCCCTTGACCTTGGCGGCGTCGAAGACGTGCATCGGACGACCCTGGTCGAAGGTCATGTAATTGGTGATATCGACCAGCGCGCTGATCGGACGCAGACCGATGGCGAGCAGGCGCTGCTGCATCCACTTCGGGCTCGGACCGTTCTTGACGCCGCGCACGAGGCGAAGCGCAAAGCCGGGGCAAAGGCTGGGATCGTCAAGATCGATCTTGAGCTCGGTCGTCGTTTCGCCTTCGATGGCGAAAGAAGGGGTGCCGCGCGGCTTCAAGGTGCCGAGGCCGGATGCGGCAAGATCGCGGGCGATGCCGTAGACGCCGGTGCAATCCGGACGGTTCGGCGTCAGGTTGATCTCGATCATCGGATCGTCGAGGCCGGCATAGGAAGCAAAGCTCGTGCCGACGGGCGCATCTTCCGGAAGGTCGATGATGCCGTCATGGCTGTCGGAGATTTCCAGTTCCTTTTCCGAGCACATCATGCCGCGGCTTTCGACACCGCGGATATTGCCAATGGCGAGCGTCACGTCGATGCCGGGAACATAGGTGCCGGGGGCAGCGAAGGCGCCGACGAGGCCGGCGCGCGCATTGGGAGCGCCGCAGACGACCTGAACGGGCGCGCCGTTGCCGGTATCGACCATCAGCACCTTCAGGCGATCGGCCTGCGGGTGCTTTTCGGCCGAGAGAACCTTGGCGATGACGAAAGGCTTGAACGCAGCCTTGTCGTCGACCTCTTCCACTTCCAGCCCGATCATCGTCAGGCGGGCGCAGATCTCGTCGAGCGAGGCGTCGGTTTCCAGATGCTCTTTCAGCCAGGAGAGTGTGAATTTCATGTGCTTTATCCCTTCCTTACGCGCTCAGACCGCCGAACAGCGTCGGCATATCGAGCGGGCGGAAGCCATAGTGGTTCATCCAGCGGACATCGGCGTTGAAGAAGTCGCGCAGGTCGGGCATGCCGTATTTCAGCATGGCGATGCGGTCGAGGCCCATTCCCCAGGCAAAGCCCTGATACTCATCGGGATCGAGACCGCCGTGGCGCAGCACGTTCGGATGCACCATGCCGCAGCCGAGGATTTCCATCCAGTCGGTGCCCTCGCCGAACTTGACGATCGGGCCGGAACGGTCGCACTGGATGTCAACCTCGAAGGACGGTTCTGTGAACGGGAAGAACGACGGGCGGAACCGCATCGTCACATTGTCGACCTCGAAGAAGGTCTTGCAGAACTCTTCCAGCACCCAGCGGATATTGCCGACGTTCGCCGTCTTGTCGATGACGAGACCTTCCACCTGATGGAACATCGGCGAATGCGTGGCGTCCGAATCCTGGCGGTAGGTCTTGCCGGGAATGATGATGCGGATCGGCGGCTTCTGCGCTTCCATGGTGCGCACCTGCACCGGCGAGGTGTGCGTGCGCAGCACCTTGCGCTCGCCCTTTTCGTCCGGCTGGAAGAAGAAGGTGTCGTGCATTTCGCGAGCCGGGTGCCCTTCCGGGAAGTTCAGCGCCGTGAAGTTATAATAGTCGGTCTCGACGTCTGGGCCTTCGGCGATCGAGAAGCCCATGTCGCCGAAGATCGCGGTGATTTCATCGACGATCTGGCTGATGGGATGGATGCGGCCGCGTTCGGCAGGCGACGAACGCACCGGCAGACTGACATCGACGGTTTCGGCCTTCAGCTTCGCGTCGATCGCGGCATCGCGCAGCGCGCCCTTGCGCGCATTGATCGCGTCGGTGACGGAGTTCTTCAGAGCATTGATCGCCGCGCCGCGTGTCTGCCGCTCTTCCGGCGACATAGCGCCCAGCGTCTTCAGCAGTTCCGAAACCGAGCCCTTCTTGCCGAGCGCGGCGACCCTGACGGCTTCGATCGATTGCTCGTCGGTCGCCGCGGCCACCTCGGCCATGAGTTGGGTTTCGAGTGTTACGAGTTCCGTCATCTGATCCTGCCTTGCGGGCGGCGGGCTTGGAACGCCGCTCATTCCGCGGAATAATGGATGAACGCCCGCATCGGACAGCTTGTGGCAACGATGAGGCGCTGCAGATCACTATCCATGTGCAAGCGGCCAATCAACCGGGGAAATGACAAAAACACGCCGAGAATGCGGTCCCTGGCACTTGTCGCCCGATGCGTGACCCGTTTTTCGAGCTTCGCCCGACAAGACGGCCCGACACGATAGAAAGCGCATGCTGCAAAACACAAAACCCGCGCCGGTTTCGCCAGCGCGGGTTTCATAATGAATTTACGAAAGACGTGCGAGGCAGCGTTAGTTAACGGCTGCTTCGAACTCGTTCTTCGTGCCGGCTTCCTTGAGGTACTCAAGTGCCTTCTTCGAAGCAGCAACGAGCGCACCGAAAGCTTCCGACTCATGGATTGCCATGTCGGAAAGAACCTTACGGTCAACTTCGATGCCAGCCTTGGTCAGACCGTCGATGAAGCGGCCGTAGGTCAGGCCGTGTTCACGGACGGCAGCGTTGATACGCTGAATCCAGAGGGCGCGGAAGTTGCGCTTGTTAACCTTGCGGTCGCGATAAGCGTACTGCTTGGAGCGATCGACAGCGGCCTTGGCTGTACGGATGGTGTTCTTGCGGCGGCCGTAGAAGCCCTTGGCTGCCTTCAGAACCTTCTTATGCTTGGCGTGGGCGGTAACGCCTCTTTTTACGCGTGCCATTTCATGATCTCCTTAGTCTATAGCGTTACGAATAGTCTTAGAGACCGTTCGGCAAGTAGTTCTTGATTACCTTACGACCATCCGGTTCTGCGAGAACCATGGTGCCGCGGGCGTCGCGAATGAACTTGTTGCTACGCTTGATCATGCCGTGGCGCTTGCCAGCAGCGGCGGCCTTGACCTTGCCGGTCGCGGTGATCTTGAACCGCTTCTTGGCAGAGGACTTCGTCTTCATCTTGGGCATTTTGCTACTCCTTCGATGCTTCCTGGCGTGCTTTTCTAAAAAGCCCTTCCCACAGGTCCGGACAGGCCGGGCTGCGACAAGGTGCCGGAGCGTTTGTTGTTGAACGGCGGATCCGGTGACGAACCGCCCCGCCAGCATTCTGAACTGCCACGGCATGCCCTGCCGGTCAGTTCGGACGCGCGCTTATAACCGCAGTTGTCCGCAAGTGCAACGGGCCGAATGTGCGATTCTTTGCAGATCGATGACAGATCTATCTTGCGGACAAAAGGAAAAAGCCGCCCATGGGACGGCTCCGACCTCTCTTACGTCGACCTGCGCCTCACTTCGGCGCAAGCACCATCATCATCTGGCGGCCTTCGAGCTTGGGCTCGGCTTCCACCTTGGCAATCTCGAGCGTGTCTTCCTTGACCTGCTGAAGAAGCTTCATGCCGAGTTCCTGGTGAGCCATTTCGCGGCCACGGAACTTCAAGGTCACCTTCACCTTGTCGCCTTCTTCGAAGAAACGGCCGATCGCCTTCATCTTCACCTCATAGTCATGGGTGTCGATGTTCGGGCGCATCTTGATTTCTTTGACTTCGACGATCTTCTGCTTCTTGCGCGCCTCGGCGGCCTTCTTCTGGTTGGCGTATTTCAGCTTGCCCAGGTCGAGGATCTTGCACACAGGCGGTTCAGCATTAGGGGAAATCTCTACCAGATCGAGACCGGCCTCCTCTGCCATTCTCAATGCCTGGTCCGTCGCGACGATGCCCATATTCGCGCCGTCAGCCGCAATGAGCTGAACTTTGGGAATGCGGATTTCCCTGTTGGAACGTGGCCCGTCCTTTACGGGCGCATCGGTTTTAAAGGGTCTGCGAATGGTCGTATTCTCCACGAATTGTTTCGGATAGCTGCAGCCTATCGCTCCCCGTCGGCGCAACTGACGGAAATGTCGTAAAAGCTACGTTGAAGTCAATAGCATGACATCAGGAAAAAAGCACCTCCTGCGTGTCAATAGAATGTCATAGAGACGCGAGATGCCCGAAGGACACACTATCGCAGCCAGATGACGCATTAACCCGCAGCAAAAGCCGAGCATTTTTCGGGTCACATCGGCGCGAATCTGTTTTATAGAGCGAAAAAACGGGAGTTTCCTGATGTCCGAAGCCGCGACAGCCACCCAGCCGACCTTCATTTCCATTGGCGAGGGTGAAAGCGAACGCCAGATCGCCATCCGCGAACGCGCGGCCGGCAAAGGCGCAAAGAACGTCAGCTTCCTGTGGCTATCCGGCTATCGGTCCGACATGAGCGGAACCAAGGCAGTCGAGCTGGACGCGCTGGCGGAACGGACCGGCATGGGCTGCATCCGCTTCGACTATTCCGGCCACGGCCAATCGGGCGGTAAGTTCACCAACGGTACGATCTCGCGCTGGCTGGAAGAGGCGCTTGCCGTCATCGACCATACCAAGCCGAAGAAGATCGTCCTCGTTGGCTCATCGATGGGCGGATGGATCGCGCTCAGGCTCATTCAGGAGCTGCGCAAACGCAAGAGCGCCCCGGCAATCGCCGGTCTCGTCCTGATCGCACCCGCACCTGACTTCACCGTCGATCTCATCGAACCAAACCTTTCGGATACCGAACGACGCTCGCTGGCCGAGCGCGGCTATTTCGAAGAACCATCTGAGTATAGCCCCGAGCCGAATATCTTCACCCGCGCCCTGATCGAGGACGGCCGGATCAATCGCGTGTTGACGGGCATCATCGAGACCGGCTGCCCCGTACACATCCTGCAGGGCATGGAAGACGCGGACGTGCCCTTCGCCCATTCGTTAAAGCTGGTCGAGCATCTGCCGGCCGACGATGTGGTGTTAACACTTGTGCGCGATGGCGATCATCGCCTGTCACGGCCGCAGGATATCGAGCGCATGCTCACTGCCGCCGAGACCCTGGCACTTAACAATAGTCAGTAAAAACAATCCGATATACTTGAAACAACCCGCCGCAGAACCTCTGCGCCGGGCGTCGTTCCGTACGCCCCACGGATCCGACGCGATCTGGAATTATGGCAAAGCCCTTCTCAACTGTGCCGAAATTAACCATACGCGCCGGTTCCCACGTTAACACTTAAGTAACGATTGACTTGTCAGGCCCCGCTACATTAACAATTTGTTAACAAATGCAGGGACGATACAAGGAATAGTGGGCGTGCGTATTAAGGGCGTATTGGTTGCCTTCGCTGCTATAATTGCGATGTCATCGGCAGCGATGCCGGCGCCTCGGCAGAGCGCATCGATGACGGTCGGCAACGTCACTTCTCAGCCTATCGGGCATTATGACTTCTGCCAGAGGCATCCAGATGAATGCGGTCCGGTGCGCAACGCCGGCCCGGTGGACATGAACGCCGCCGCCTGGGCGCTGGTCAATCAGGTTAACCTGCGCGTCAACAAGACGATCCGCCCGGCAACGGACATGGAAGTCTACGGTCAGGAAGAATACTGGGAATATCCGAAGACCGCCGGCGACTGCGAGGATTTTGCCCTGCTGAAGCGCCGGTTGCTGATACAGAACGGTATCTCGGCTTCCAATCTGCTGATGACGGTCGTGCGCAAGCCTGATGGCGAAGGCCATGCGGTTCTGACGCTACGCACCAAGCAAGGCGATTACGTGCTCGATAACCTTGAGGACGAAATCAAGATCTGGTCCAAGACCCCGTATTCCTACCTGAAGCGCCAGGCGAGCTTCAACACCGGGCGCTGGGTCACCATCGAGAACGGCAGCGACATTCTTGTCGGCTCCGTCAAGTAGGCGCAAGCAATTGAAGACAGACAAAAGGCCGGCGAAAAGCCGGCCTTCCGTTTCTGGGGGTTTAAACAGAACGGTCCTCACTCGCACGTGCGGACGGATTGGACCCTAGCGGCTACATCAGCTGTTCTTGTGGCTCTGCTGGCCCGCTTTGGCATGTTGCTCGTGCGTGCCACCGCGCGAATTGCCGGATCGCTGCTCATGCGAGCCGCCGGAAGAAGCGCTCCGACTATCGTGATCCATGTTCTTATGGCTCTGCTGGCCTGATTTGACGTGCTGTTCGTGGCTTCCAACTTGGTGTGCCATTAGACAATCTCCTTGGGTTTGCAGAACGAGGCCAAGAGCGGCCTCGTGTTGCTAACCGATGGCAGCGGCAGGCGTTCCGAAGTTTAACATTTCGTGAACAGCGCGCCCCAGGCACGCATCAGGCATTGCCGATCAGAATACCGGCCGCCAGCACCAGAGAGCCACCAACCACCACCTGGAAGGCTGCGCGAAGGAACGGCGTTTCCATATATTTGTTCTGGATGAAAGCGATGGCCCAGAGCTCGAAGAAAACGACGATCGCGGCCGTGATCGTTGCCGTCCAGAAATGCGGGATAAGATACGGCAAGGCGTGACCGAGGCCGCCGATCGCCGTCATGATGCCACAGGCAAGACCGCGCTTGATCGGCGAACCGCGCCCGGAGATCTTGCCGTCATCGTGTGCCGCCTCGGTGAAACCCATCGAAATGCCGGCGCCGACAGAGGCCGACAGACCGACAAGAAAGGTCTGCCATGTCTGCTGCGTGGCAAATGCGGCGGCGAAAATCGGCGCCAGAGTGGAGACGGAGCCATCCATGAGGCCGGCCAGACCCGGCTGCACATAAGTCAGCACGAACTGGCGACGCGCCTGCGCATCCTCTTCCTGCTTTACGGTTTCCGGCGTGTGCTTATTGCCAAGCAGACGGGCAACGTCTTCATGCCCCTGCTCCGCCAACGCCAGGTCGCCGAGAAGCTGCCTTGTCGATGCATCGGAAACCTGCTTGGCGGCCTGAATATAGAAATTGTAGGCCTGCTGCTCCATCGCCTCCGCTTCCTCGCGAATGGAATCGAGGGAGAGATTTTTGCGCAGCCAGTCCGGCTTGCGCTCGTAAAAGCCACTGACGTGCTCGCGCCGGATCAGCGGGATACGCTCGCCGAAACGCTGCCGGTGCATGTCGATGAGGGTCTTTCGATGAGTATCCTCAACCTCTGCCATATCCTCGAAGACTTTGGCGGACTCTGGATAATGTGGGCGAAGTATCTCGGCATAGGCGAGATAGATGCGCGAATCGTCCTCTTCCGCGGCGATGGCAACGGCCAGGATTTCCTGTTCCGAGAGAGAGGTGAAGGGGCGTTTCGACGGACGAAAAAGGCCGAGCAACATGGAGGCAACCTTATAACTTTAGAATTATTCTAATTCTAAAGTCGAGCAACGTCGCGGTCAAGCGGCGAGACGCCATCTTGAGTGGAAATCGTATTGAGCGGAGAGATGACGGATTGCGGCTCGGAGCGCATAGATACAAAAGCGGTTCTGACAGATTGCCGCAACATCCGCATGACGTCTTGGATATGCCCTGAAATTGCATAGATAAGCGGAGACGAAAGCTGACACGGCGATATTCTGCACGTGATCGGCGGGAGCTGCACATGGACAACGACATACAGGGCCGAGCCGCCCACCTTGCCG
The DNA here is from genome assembly GCF_016429015.1 of Rhizobium sp. ASV20. GTDB lineage: Bacteria > Pseudomonadota > Alphaproteobacteria > Rhizobiales > Rhizobiaceae > Rhizobium. The sequence continues at coordinate 14,781 of NZ_JAELTU010000030.1, read as the reverse complement.
GCATTCGCGAAAAGGCCGAAGCCGAGATGGCAAGCATGGGGATCGATGCCGCTTTCATCGACAGGCTGGTCGATACCTTCTACGGACGCATTCAGGCTCATCCTCGCCTGGGGCCGGTATTTGACGGGCGGCTTGCCGGGCGCTGGCCCGACCACATGGAAAAGATGAAGCGCTTCTGGTCATCGGTCGCCTTCAAGAACGGCGCTTATGGCGGCAAGCCGGTGCAGGCGCACCTCGGTGTCGAGGGCATGGCTGTCGATCTCTTTCCTGAATGGCTGGCGCTTTTCTCGCAGACGCTCACCGATATCGCGCCTTCCGAGCAGGCTAAAAACTGGTTCATGGCGACAGCGGAACGCATCGCCAAAAGCCTGACGCTATCGCTCTTCTATAATCCTGCGCTGGATGACCCGACACGGCAGGGCCGGTGAACGACACGTCTGCCCCGTGGTTCGCGCAAGGTAACACGAGAAGAGCGAACCGCGACCGATCAGCCCTTCGTCGCAAAGATCGTGGCGCCGATGCTGGCGGAAACGACGAGGGCGGTGCCGAACATCTGTGATGGCGTCATCGGTTGCGACAGGATGATGAAGCCTGCGAAGGCGCCGATGGCCGGTTCCAGGCTCATGAGAATGCCGAAGGATGAGGTCGGCATGCGGCGCAACGCCACCATTTCCAGAACATACGGAAACAACGGAACGAGCAGCGCCAGGCCGGCGATCTCGATGAGGCCGTAACCCGTCAGATGCGGGGCGGCCGAGGCAAAGCCGAAGGGGGTCGAGACAACAGCCGCGACCAGCAGCGACATGGAAAGCCCCTCGAGACCCTGAAAGGCGTTGCCAACCTTCTTTGTCAGCAGGATGTAGCTCGCCCAGCCCGCCCCTGCCCCGATGGCAAAGAGAATGCCGGGCAGATTGCCGACCCATGCCTCGCCATCATAGGCAAGCAGCAGCACGCCGATAGCGGCGAAGAGAGGCCAGAGAAGCTGGCGGCTGAGCCCGAAGCCCAGGGTCGCGACCAGCAGCGGCCCAAGAAACTCGATGGCGACGGCAAGGCCTAAGGGAATGCGGGCGATTGCCGAGAAGAAGAGGGTCGTCATCAGCGCTGACACGGTGCCGAGCGCCAGCACGCCGAGCCACTGTGAGCGATTGTAGCTCATGATCTTCGGACGGACGATGATCGCCAACGCTACGGAGGCGAAGACGAGCCGCAGCCATGTAGCCCCCACCGGCCCATAGGCGTTGATGATCGGAGCCGACAGAGCCGAGCCGAACTGGATACAGGACATCGACAAGACACACATCAGCACGCCGGTGGCAATGCCGCCGGAGGATGGCGCAACGTCTGGATGCGGCATCAATACCGCGCCGCCATCCGTGCCACTTTCGATAAGCTTCTGATCCATGACCTCTCCTATCGGCGAGGTTTTAGAGGCCTGGCTTTACCCTGGCAAATTCAAACTTTTCATGCTGGGATCAGGCGCTTTGATGCAAGAGCCGCTCAGGCCTCCAGGCCTGTCAGCACATTGGCGACGTTGAGACCGATTTCTGGCACGCCATAGCCGCCCTCCATGCAGACGAGCACGGGTAATCCCGCGGCGGCTATACGCTCGCCCATGCGGATGAAATCCTGCGACCGCAATGCGAAGAAGGAGATAGGATCGCGCTCGAATGTGTCGACGCCGAGCGAGAGGACGATCGCTTCAGCACCGAAGGCCTTGACGCGGGCCAGTGCATCGTCGAGCGCCGATGACCATACCTCCCATGGCGTTCCCGGCTGCATCGGGTAGTTGCGGTTGGCGCCGAGCCCATTGCCCTCGCCTTTCTCGTCGGCATGGCCGAGGAAATAGGGAAAGGCATGAATGGGATCGCCGTGCAGCGAAGCCGTGAAGACATCGCCCCGCCGGTAGAATATGTCCTGCGTGCCGTTGCCATGATGGAAATCGACATCGAGCACCGCAACCCTGGCCGCGCCATGGTCGCGCAGGCGCTGCGCGGCGACGCCGGCATTGTTGATGAAGCAATAGCCGCCGAAGAGATCGGAGCCCGCATGATGGCCGGGCGGACGGCAGAGCGCAAAGGCAAAGCGATTGCCAACATGTAGCCAATCGGCGCCGGTCAATGCGCAGCGCATGGAAGCAAGCGCCGCCTCATAGGATCCCTTGGTGATGGAAGTATCGGCAGCATTGGCATAGTGGCCGATCATGCCGACGATATTTTCCGGCACGCGCTGACTGGTGCGCCTGACAGGGAAGGAATTGGAGATCGCCTCACCCGTAAACCCGGCAGCGACCCAGCGCTCCCAAACCACACGCAGAAATTCGAGATAGGCGGGATCATGCACCTTGCACGCCGTCTCGAGCCCGTAGACCTCAGGTGCGACGACATCGACGAAGCCGGCTTCCTTGACGGCGGCGAGGATCCACTCGGCGCGGAAAGGCGCTTCGAAGGGGGTGACGAGCTTGCCATCATGCAGCTCGGTCTTGGCATCCCTGAGCTTGTGATCTTCCGAGTAAATGACCCGCATATTCGCCTCCTCCATCATGTTATTTGCCTTAGAGGCTACATGCATCGCGACAAGGAAAAAAGACCGGACGCGATCTTGAACCCTATCGCAAGTGACGGCATTTTCCGCCTGCATTTGACGAAGCGAGGATGGTCGCATGAAAATCCTGATGGTCGATGTCGACGGCGTCCTGGTTCACGGAAGGCCAAGCGACGGGCTGCCGCTTTTCACCTATCTGGAGCAGGACCTCGGCTTGCCGCTGACTATGCTTCAACAGGCATTCTTCAAACCCTATTGGCAAGATATCGTCACTGGCCGCGACGCGCTGGAACCAAGGCTTATGGGGGTTCTGGGCGAGATCGCGCCGCAACTCCACGCAAAAGCGCTGATCGACTATTGGTTCGAAAACGACTCCCGCCTCGATCATGGACTGCTCCAAGACCTTGCGGCCCTACGCGCCGACGGCACGAAAATGTTCCTTGCGACCAATCAGGAGCACATGCGCGCGGCCTATCTGATGGAGACGCTTCAGCTTTCCGAGCGTTTCGACGGCATTTTCTATTCGGCGGCTCTCGGCCATCAGAAGCCTGCGGCCGAGTTCTTTCAGCTGGCAACCGAAGGCGTCGGCTTTGCCGCAAGCGAGATCGGCTTCATCGACGATGTGGCAGCCAATATCGAGGCTGCACGGCAATTCGGCTGGAAGGCGATGCAATGGACGCCGGGCTCGACATTACGAGATGCCATTTCCGCCTTTTCAGCCTGAATCAGGTTCTCACGCAGCGATGCGTTTATAAAAAAGTGTCGTGTCGCAAAGGCCGCCTTCCGGCCACATGGCATAATCCGGCACCACGCCGACACGCTGCCAGCCGAGACGCGGATAGATCGCTTCGGCATCGCTGCCGGTTGCCGTGTCGAGCACCAGCAAGGTCTTGCCGATGCGGGCGGCTTCGCCTTCGGCTGCGTCCATCAGGAGGCGGGCGATACCCTTGCCCCGCGCGGATCTGTGCACCAGCAGTTTCTTGAGATCGCCGCGATGCGGCTGGTTCGGCATCTGCGCAACGCCCACCTGCACCGTTCCGACAACCTTGCCCTCGAGCACGGCGGCAAAAAGCAATGTCGCGCCGCTTTCGACGCTATCGACCACACCCTGCCAGTAGGGCAAGGCATCGGCCACGCCATAAGGCTGCATGAAGCCGACGGACGCGCCACCATTGACGCAATCGACAAGCACGTCGCAGAGATCGGATAGCCTGTCGCGAGCGTCGACAGCGGATAGAAGACGAATATCGGGCATGAGAAGGTCCTTGGGTAGCTATGAACGGCTGCGATCGAGGATGACGCTGTAGCGCGCCGGCACCTCGCCGGGATTGTGGAAGGCATGGCCGTCACCGACGCCCATGAAGAGGCAGTCGCCGGGCATGAGGCGATGCGTGATATCGCGATGCGTCACTTCCATCTCGCCCTCGAACAGCCAGACATATTGAGTCATATCTGCGCTCGCCGTATTCGGCGGGAAAATGACGCGCGCCCCGGCGGGGAAGATGACTTCGACGACATCGATCTTCGAGCCCGTGCCCGGCGGCGAGATGGAACGCCTGAGATAGCCGGTTCCGGGATCGCGCCAGATCGCCTGCTGCTCGCGGCGCGCAAGCGGCGATACATCGTCATGCTCCTCGGCAAAGAAAGCCGAGAGAGAAAGGCCGAGCGCTGCGCAGAGCCGTGACAGCAGCGAGGCCGTCGGGCTCGCCTCCGCCCGCTCGATGCGCGAGATCATCGCGCGGCTGACGGCCGAGGCATTGGCAAGCTCATCCAGCGTCAGGCCGCGAGCGATGCGCAGCTCCTTGATACGCGCGCCGATCGCCAGATCCAGATCATCATCCGCCATTGTCAACGTCTCGCGCCTCAAAATTCCACTATAAGAGAAATACACGTTCTCATGATGGAATCAAGAGGCCATAGATGTTCATCGCCGCCGGGCCGGAAAAGGCTAACATAACGTGAAGATAGCCGCCAAAGCCCCGCTTTTCCGCTTTGCGGCGCGGGGCAGCGCTGCTATATGGCGCGCATGAGCACCAATTCGACCACTCCGCTTTCGCACATCCGCAACTTCTCGATCGTGGCCCACATCGACCACGGCAAATCGACGCTGGCCGACCGCCTGATCCAGACGACGGGCGGCCTTGCCGAACGCGAGATGTCGGAGCAGGTGTTGGACAACATGGAGATCGAGCGCGAGCGCGGCATCACCATCAAGGCCCAGACGGTGCGTCTGCACTACAAGGCCAACAATGGCGAAACCTACATCCTCAACCTGATCGACACGCCCGGACACGTCGACTTCGCCTATGAAGTTTCGCGCTCGCTGTCGGCCTGCGAGGGATCGCTGCTGGTCGTGGACGCGTCGCAGGGCGTGGAAGCCCAGACGCTCGCCAACGTCTATCAGGCGATCGACAACAATCACGAGCTCGTCACCGTCCTCAACAAGATCGACCTGCCGGCGGCCGAACCTGACCGCATCAAGGACCAGATCGAGGAAGTGATTGGTATCGACGCATCGGACGCTGTGCTGATTTCGGCGAAGACCGGCCTCGGCATTCCCGACGTGCTGGAAGCCATCGTCAACAAGCTGCCGGCACCGAAGAGCGCGGGCGGCGAAAAGGCGCCCTTGAAGGCGCTGCTGGTCGACAGCTGGTACGACACCTATCTCGGCGTCATGGTTCTCGTGCGCATCATCGACGGTACACTGACCAAGGGCCAGACCATCCGCATGATGGGCACGGACGCGAAGTACCAGATCGAACGCGTCGGCGTTCTCACGCCGAAGATGGTCGCCGTCGAGAGCCTCGGCCCCGGCGAGATCGGCTTCATCACCGCCTCGATCAAGGAAGTGGCCGATACCCGCGTCGGCGATACCATCACCGAAGACAAGCGCCCGACCGCCGAAGCACTGCCGGGCTTCAAGCCGGCCCAGCCTGTGGTGTTCTGCGGCCTCTTCCCGGTCGATGCCGCCGATTTCGAAGACCTGCGCTCCGCGATGGGCAAGCTGCGCCTCAACGACGCCAGCTTCTCCTTCGAAATGGAATCGTCCGCCGCTCTCGGCTTCGGCTTCCGCTGCGGCTTCCTCGGCTTGCTTCACCTGGAAATCATCCAGGAGCGCCTGGAGCGCGAGTTCAACCTCGACCTGATCGCCACGGCTCCTTCGGTCGTCTATCAGCTGTCCATGACAGACGGCACCGAGATCGAGCTGCATAACCCGGCCGACATGCCTGACGTCGTGAAGATTTCCGAATTCCGCGAGCCGTGGATCAAGGCAACGATCCTGACGCCGGACGACTATCTCGGCTCGATCCTGAAACTCTGCCAGGACCGCCGCGGCATCCAGACCGAGCTGACCTATGTCGGCAACCGCGCCATGATCACCTACGACCTGCCGCTCAACGAAGTCGTCTTCGACTTCTATGACCGCTTGAAGTCGATCTCCAAGGGCTATGCCTCCTTCGACTACAGCCTGACAGACTATCGCGAGAGCGATCTCGTCAAGATGTCGATCCTCGTCAATGCCGAGCCGGTCGATGCGCTCTCCATGCTCGTACACCGCTCCGCCGCTGAAAAGCGCGGCCGCGTCATGTGCGAGAAGCTGAAGGACCTGATCCCGCAACACATGTTCCAGATCCCGATCCAGGCCGCTATCGGCGGGCGCATCATCGCGCGCGAGACGGTGAAGGCGCTGCGCAAGGACGTGACTGCCAAGTGCTACGGCGGCGACGCCAGCCGCAAGCGCAAGCTGCTCGACAAGCAGAAGGAAGGCAAGAAGCGCATGCGGCAGTTCGGCAAGGTCGAAATCCCGCAGGAAGCCTTTATTGCCGCGCTGAAGATGGGAGATGAGTGAGGCCCAGCCTCACCCCTGCGCCATATACTCCCCGATCAGGCCTTCATATTCATCCATCGCCGGCAGCGCGGCATAGCTGTGCCTGGCCGGTGTGGTGACCCATGGCAGCTTTTCGCTCGTCCATGTCTCCATGAAGGGCGTGAACCAGCTGACATTGTTCAGCATGGTGGCGCGGACATTGACGAACCAGTCGACGCCTTCCAGCTTCGTGAACAGCCAGCTCATGCAATGCGGGCAGAAATAGTGATGGATAGCGTCACCATGCAGGCCGCCGATCACAGGTTCTCCCTCCGTCACCTCGAAACCCTCCGAGGGGATCGCAGCACTCAGCGAATAGGGGCCCGCCGTCATGCGCTGGCAGCCGGTGCAGTGACAGGCCATGGTCAGCAACGGTTTGGCGTTGATCTTCAACCGCACTTGCCCGCAACGGCAGCTGCCCTCGCATGGTAGTTCCAGCGTGCTCATCGTGTCGTCTCCTCTTATTTGCCGGCGCTTTCAGGCCTCTGCCGATTCCGGAAGCTTTGCCTGTGTCCTGATGGTCTTCACCCAGGCCCTTGCGATGGCAAGACCGGCCGTTTCGGCCGCTGCTGCGTGCTTGGAGACCAGCTCGGGATATTTCTCAAGCCAGCCCGGCTCCTTGCGCTCGATCGTTTCCTGGTGTTCGCCCCGCCAGCGCTCCACCACGGCGGCGTTCGCCTCGAAGTGAAACTGCGTGCCATAGGTGGCACGGCCGATGCGGAAGGCCTGATTGCGCGTCACGCCGTTGGTCGCAAGACGGGTAGCGCCAGCGGGTAGCGCAAACGTGTCGGAATGCCACTGGAAGATAGTGAAGTTGTCACCGACATCGGCCAGCAAGGGATCGACCTTGCCTTCGTCGGTCAAGCCGATCGACTTCCAGCCGAATTCGTGGGCGCCGCCGAGCAGGTTTTCCGCCTCATAGGCGCGTGCCAGGATCTGGCTGCCGAGGCAGATGCCAAGCACGGCCTTGTCCTCACTCTCGAAGCGGCGCATGAGCCGCGCCAGCTCGGGCAGATATGGGTGAGTGTCATCGTCGCGCGCGCTCTGCTCGCCGCCAAGCACGACCAGCGCGTCATGGGACTTCGCGTCCTCGGGCAGCGCCTGACCGTTCCAGGGGCAGAACCATTCGATCTGGGCCCCGGCCTCTTCCAGCGCGATGCCGAGAGCACCGAGCGGTGTGTTCTTCATATTTTCGATGACGGCGACGCGCATTCCGATAATCCCCAACTGACAGCCCATTCAGAGATGAGCATGCGGCACGGCGACAGGCAAGGGGTCAGAACCGCTTGCTTTGCGCAATTCCGGATCGGAAGTCGGTCGACCCCTTTCCTGCGCTTGCTTCCGCTTGCAGACGAATAATCTTGAGCATAAATGTCAGCAAACAACGAGGATAATGACGATGAGCGACAAGCCCCGGATCACCATTCTCTACTGCACCCAATGCAACTGGCTGCTGCGCTCCGGCTGGATGGCGCAAGAGCTGCTGCAGACCTTTACCGATAGTCTTGGCGAAGTGGCGCTGATACCCGGCACCGGCGGCGTCTTCGAGATCCGAATCGATGGCGAGCTGCTGTGGGAGCGTAAGCGCGATGGCGGTTTCCCCGGACCGAAAGAGCTGAAGCAGCGCGTGCGGGATGTCATCGACCCGCAACGCGATCTCGGCCATACGGACCGCGCGTCGCTGGAGAGCTGAGCTCTGCCCTCCCGTGTCGAACCGTCACTCGAAAGGAGAATGGCACTCCTTTGAGCCATGATTGATGGTGGTATAGAGGTTGGTGCCGGGATTGTAGGTCCGATACTGTCTGGCGCACCACATCTGATGCTGCGTGCGCTGCTGGGCCGGCGACGGATAGGCGGCCCTCGGCGGCGTGTAGGTTTCACGCGGAGGCATTTGAATGCGCGTGCTGTCGTAGCGGTTCGCCCCGCCGGTATAGGGTGGCGTGATCGGAAGCGGCTGGCCGGGGCGGGTGTAGAACTGCCGTTCCCCGAAACCGAAACAGCCTCTCGCATCGCAGAGGACGCGATTGCCAGGGCTGGGCGGCTGGATGCCCATTTTCGGAGGATCCGAGGCAGCGGCCGCAAAGCCTGCTTGTGCCAGCAACGAAAGGCCGAGAGCGCAACCAAGCGCGGCCCTTTGAAAAGCAACCATGACGAACTCCTGTGCGGGCATGCGAACCAAAAACGACGCGCGCCTCGCCTCGATCTTATTTGGGGCATTGGCCGGGATAAAACCAGTATCGCCGCAACTGGAAATCGCCACTCCACGATGAGTTGATCGCCGCTGCCGCTTGCTCCATAACAACGCGATCATTGCAAGGAGATTGCCCGTGAGCAGCTTGAAATTCGGCACCAGCGGCCTTCGCGGCCTATCTGTGGATCTTACCGGGCGGGCTTCGGCACTCTATGCGACGGCATTCGCCAACCATCTGCTGAAGAGCGGCCATGCCAAGCCAGGCGACCTTATCCTTGTCGGCCGCGATTTCCGCGAATCGAGCCCGGCGATATCGGCGACTTGCATCGGCGCGCTGAAGCGTGCCGGCCTGACACCGATCGATTGTGGCACCTTGCCGACGCCGGCGCTGGCTCTCTACGGGCTGAAGCACAAGGCAGCCTCGCTGATGATCACCGGTTCGCATATCCCGGCCGATCGCAACGGCATCAAGTTCTACAGGCCGGACGGCGAAATCGACAAGCAGGACGAAGTCGCGATCAGCGAGGAAGCCCTGGCGATCGGCGATTCGGTACTCGACGAGACGCCTGCCGAGGCGGAAAACCGCACGGCAGAGACGGAGGCGCTGTTCCTGGAGCGTAACAGGGGGCTGCTGCCGGCCGGAAGCCTCGCAGGCCTCACAATCGGGGTCTATCAGCACAGCACGGTGGCGCGTGACCTTTTCGGGCAGGTGCTTGCCCATTACGGCGCTCGCGTCGTACCACTCGGCCGCTCCGAGAGCTTCATTCCGGTCGATACCGAAGCCGTCTCTGCAGAGACCATCCGCCTCATGCAGGGCTGGGCGCCGGAGCACAGTCTGGACGCCATCGTTTCGGCCGACGGTGATGGCGACCGGCCATTGGTTGCCGATGAAGCCGGCGAGCCGCTGCGCGGCGATCTGCTCGGCCTTATCGCCGCAAACTTCCTCGGCGCAGAGGTGGTGGTGACGCCGGTCACCTCCAATTCCGGTATCGAAGCCGCCGGCTCTTATACCGTCACCCGCACACGCGTCGGCTCGCCTTATGTGATCGCCGGCATGGATGCGGCGGCTGCGGCAGGCAAGACTGGCGTCATGGGCTTCGAAGCCAATGGCGGCACGCTGACGGCCAGCCGCTTCACCGTCTCGGGCAAGCCCTTCGAGCCGCTGCCGACGCGCGACAGCTTCCTGCCCGTCCTGGCGACGCTCTACGCAGCCGCAAAGGCGGGCAAGCCGCTATCGGTAGTCGCCGGCAGTTATCGCCTGCCCTTTGCCGCCGCCGATCGCCTTGAGAATTTCCCGGTCGAAACCAGTGCTGCGCTGATGGCGCATTTGCGCGCTTCGGACGCCAATCTCGCTGAATTCCTCAAGCCCGTCGCAGCCGTCGCATCGAAGAGCGACATCGACGGACTGAGGGTCACGCTTGTGGATAACCGAATCATCCATTTCCGCCCTTCCGGAAATGCACCGGAAATGCGTTGCTATGTGGAAGCGGCGAGCGAAAACGAGGCAAAGATCTTGCTGGAACAGGGACTTGACCTGATCCGCACCTGGGCTGCGGCCCGGGTTTGATCCGGGCTTCAACCGCTTTTTTCACAATCGACACGAAAACTTCAAAAACCCTGTTGACACCGGACGGCCACCCCCTTACATGCGTGTCCGTCGCCCAGATGGCGGAATTGGTAGACGCGCCAGCTTCAGGTGCTGGTACCCGAAAGGGTGTGGAGGTTCGAGTCCTCTTCTGGGCACCATTCCATTTTGAGAAACGTAGATTTCTCAATAATTTCAAGACTGATAAGTTCCTTTGGAACACATTTGATTTATCGAATGTGTTTGATTGGACTTGTCTTGAAATAGGTGTAGATGCACATAAGTTTCCCGTTTGATGACGTCGCGAGCGGATGTTGGTGACAGGTCGTAGCGCTCCGAAACAAGATGCATTCGAAAGGCCTTCGGACACCCGCTTCCGAGGCAAGAACGCTACCCTCAATCTCAACCGAATCGCGCGTCCCGCAGTCGTCGAACACATGCCTTCGATCGTCGGATTCTCCCGAGCCCGTTGACTATGGAGAAATCCGCGACCTAATAGGGAAAACTTCGAAGGATTGCCCATGAACCACAAGAGCGACTGGTACGATCTGATTGTCGGCAACGGCAATGTGAATGAAGGGCTGGCCAGGATGGTGGGCTTCATCCTCGTGTTCATCGTGATCTTCGGTGTGATATTCTGGGCGATCTGACAATCGCTGCGTCCGGTAGGCGCGTCATTGCTTGTCTGATGTCATCGAGATCTAGTGAAGACTATTCGGCTCCGTTTTGACGCTGAGCCCGGCCTCCCGCACCGCTTCAAGAAAAGCCTCTCGCGCCTCCTCGGCGGAGACCTTGCCCAGTATCGCGTCCAGGCACACAAGAACCGCGTCGTCTACCGCGGGTCCGCTGTCCATCGGCCATTCCTCGCTCATGCAATTTGCGGCATCCAGCGCGTTCGTGATGATCGCATAATGGCCGGCCAACACGACTATGACGGGATTGCTCCAATTACCATGCTCCATGCCGCACCTCCTCAGCCGTAGAGCGCCACCAGCGCCGCAATGAGAAATGAACCGGTGCCGGCGCATGCAGCCATCGTCGCGTAGTAATCCATCGGGGTTAGCTCCTCTCCTCGCCTGATGCACTGATAACGTCGAGCAACGGCTGATGTTCCTGGGCCACCTAGATTCCGTCAAGATTTCCCCAGGGTCTCGTTGTCTGCAACGCCGCGCAGGAGCCCGCGGAACTCGCCCCGCCGTCTTTCGCCTCCCGTTTTGCGCACCCCACCATCCCGCTTGCGCGCTACCCATTGGGTCACCAGCCGGTTAACCTTCACTACAAGGGGGGAAGAGCAGACAAAAAAGGGAACAACGAAATGGACCACATCTGCAATCTTCTCTGGCTTGCCTTCAGCGTCGGCCTTCTCTTCGCAGCGCTGAACAGGAGACTGGCGGAGGACTATCTGAGCATGTGGTATCTACTTTTCATCACCGCCATGGCCGTACTGGCCTGGATCGGCATATTCCCGACCGATGTCGGCACGGCGCTGGCCGGATAGTGCGTGCGACAGGCCGAGCACAGAAGACCTTGGCTGGCTGGGCGGCGACGTGAATGGCAGAAATGGAAGGAGCCCCCGAGGATCTCCCGGCGGCTCCAAATTTTGACGTCAAGCGTCTTGGGGTCGCTTCACGTCAGATATGCTTGTTGTGCCCTTTGCCTGTAAGCCCTGAGCAGGCTTGAACCTTGCAATGCGGATCATCGGAAGTCGGTACCGACGATTTGGACATGGCACCCCATTCTATGCAGCCGGCGTCGTTCGATACGTATCGATCATAGACGTCAAGGCTACCGATCTTGCTAGAGGGATGTTTGAGGACGACGGCACCGTCCCGGGCGATCTTGTCGTGAACGGCGGAGCAGGTCATGGCCTCGGAATTGTAGCTGGACAATGCCATTGCATTCGAGGCGCACAAGCTTGCGACTGCGATCAAAACAATCTTCTTCATAGGGGATTCCTTTTTCAGTCAAAGACTTCTCTTTCGGAAGCACCCTAATTATCATTCGCCCTTCGTATCGCTTTCATGACAGAACGGCGCCCGGACAAATATGTCGCAGCCAGGCGCCGCATCGTTTCGCAATGAGTTACAGCTTGGGGCTCAGCGGGACGATGGCGGCAAAGCGCAGCCAGTCCTTCTGTGCCTTCGGCGTCCAGGCAGCCTCGGCAATGGCCGGCAGACGCGGGAAGACCAGCCGGTTGAAATAGTCGCGCGAGGTGTAATTCTCCTGCCAGATGCAGGCCTGCACGCCCTTCATCAGATGCCTCAGCTCTTCCGGGAAGTCGCCCTCCGCCTCGTAGGCATAGGTGTGGGCAGGCGGCACAGTGCCGGCCCAGCTCGCGCCCGGCTCCTGCCAGGCATCGGCCTGCACCATGTCGAGATAATAGGCCTGGCCCGGCGTCATGACGACCTCATAGCCCTCACGTGCCAGCTCGATACCGACTTCAGGCTTTTCCCAGGCCATCAGCAAGGTACTTTCCGGATCGACGCCGCCGCCATGGGCGACTTCGTTCCAGCCGGCGAGCTTGCGGCCGCGCGCTGTCAGCATCGCCTTGATCCGTTTCAGAAAATAGGATTGCAGGGCGAATGTGCCCGAAATGCCTTCCTTCTCCATAAGCTTGCGCGCCAGCGGCGAAGCGAGCCACGAGCCATTGGCGACCTCATCCCCGCCGATATGGAGATATTGCGAGGGGAAAAGCTCGACCATTTCGTCTAAGACCTTGGCGAGAAACTCGTAGGTCGACTCGATAGCCGGGTTCAGGGCGTTGTTCGGATAACCTTGAACGGAATGATAGCTTTCCGGCGCCTCCTGCCCGTCCGTCAGATCAGGCAGGGCGACAAGGGTCGCAGTGCTGTGACCGGGGATATCGATCTCCGGCACGACCTCGATGCTGAGCGCGGAGGCGTGGGCGACGATCTCGCGGACGTCCTCCTGCGAATAGAAACCACCGACGGGCTCCGCACCATTGCCGAGTTGCGGCAGCAGTGGTTCGTCCGGCCCGCGCAGGACGCCCAAGGTCGTCAGCTGCGGATAGGCGCGGATTTCCAGGCGCCACGCTTCATCGTCGGTCAGGTGCCAATGGAAGATATTGAGCTTCAGCCAGGCGAGGATATCGAGCAGGCGCAGCACATCGGCCTTCGGTACGAATTGCCTGGAGACATCGAGATGGCATCCGCGCCAGCCGTAGCGCGGCTGATCGGCGATGCGGCCTGACGCCGGGAAACGGAACTTGCCAGGCTCGCGCCGGGCACCGTCCAGAAGCTGCGCCAAGGTCGTCAGGCCATAGAGACGGCCTGCATCGCCAGAGAAAGCAAGCGTGATCTCATCCGCCCCGAAGGACAGTTCATAGGCCTCTGCAGCGAGCGCCGACCGCTCGACAAAGCGCAGCGCCTTGCCCTGCGGCGCAGCGACAAGGCTGAAAGGAATATGGCTGGTGGGAAACAGCCGGCGAAAGTGCGCCTGCGCGGTCGCAAGCGCTCTTACGCTTGCAGCATCCGTTCCCCTGGCCGGATAGAGCGCGACAGGGAAGCCTTCGCCTGGCTTGGCGTCCACGGATGCCGGCCAGGGCTGAATGGCAAAGGGAAGCTCCAGCCTACCTTTCGGCAACAGCACCGGCGGCGGCTCGCTGGTGCGACCGTCGAGCAGCAGATCAGATGTGAACACATTGATATGGCGGCCGTCTTCAAGCGTTATATAGGCCGACTTGGCGCCATCGGTGCAATGCTTGGCAACGCGGTGCAGGCTGGACACCGTAAATGTCCAGCTCTCTCCGGGAGCGAGGGAAAGGCCGGCCGGCGGCGCGAATTCATGAAAATTGGCGTTGCGGCGCACGAAGATCGCATTCTCGCAGATCTTCGGATCGATGAAGCGCGTCAAAGTCGTATAGGCGAGGCGAAAATTCGAAAGCGGCGCATCCGAGAAATTGAAAAGCGTCAGGGTCAGCCGACCATGCTTTCCGCCCTCGGGAGACCATGTGTTTTCGAGATGATAGGCAGCGGACTGCATCAAGGCTCCTCTTTGGCGACGGGCATCAATAGTGATCGGACTGTGTGAAGGTGTGCGCAAGCTCTGCTTGACCCGCCGTCAGGCCGCAATCGACCGGCAGGGATACGCCCGTAATGGCCGAAGCGAGCGGGCTTGCGAGAAACGACACGGCATTGGCGACATCGACGGGATCGACGACGCGACGCAGCGCATACCAGCGCTTCGCTTCCTCGAAGACGTTCGGATTGGCAGCGGCGCGCGCTTCCCAGGCCTGGGTACGCACCGTGCCCGGCGCGACCGCGTTCGAGCGAATGCCGAACTTGCCGTATTCAACGGCGACCAGTTTGGTGAAATGCACGAGCCCGGCCTTGGCGGCGCTATAGGCTGGATGGCCGAAAACGGCCATGCCGTTGACGGAGGCGATGTTGATGACCGATCCCTTCGACGCCTTCAGCATATCCTCGACGGCGCGGAAGCAGAGGAACGCAGCCTCGAGATTGAGGGCGCTGTCGGCGCGCCAGATCTCCGGTGTCGTATCGTGAAGACTGACTGCACGAGCCGCTCCGGCATTGTTGACCAGCGTCTTGACTGTGCCCAGAGTCGATGCGGCCTTCG
>NZ_JAELTU010000309.1 GCF_016429015.1 Rhizobium sp. ASV20 | reverse complement strand
CGCCAACTCCGTGTTCATGTCGCCCTGGTCGTTGATCTCGATCTTGACGATGCCGTCGGCAAGAGCAGTATCCAGCAAGCGGGCCACTTTGAACCTGGAGATGCCGAGTTCGTCCGCGATCTGGGACTTCGTCTTTTGCTCGATGTAGAAGCGGCGCGCGACGAGGGAGGCTTGAAGCTTCTGTAGTGGACGTCGAGTCATTTGAGGGAATCTTCGCTCGTTTGTTGCAATTGGTCACACGTTTTGACAGATTGCGTGACTTAGAGCAACGGCGCCGCTTGCGTTGGCCGTAGACCCGCAGATCCAACAAACAAGAGACCTTATGCTTTCGTTAAACTGGCTTGCAACTCAGTCCTTCGATGCATTCCTATTCGACATGGACGGGACGATTCTAGACTCCAGCGCGGCCTCTGAGCGTGTGTGGGGAGGCTGGGCGAAGGAGAACGGGGTTCCGAAGCCGCCATACCATGGACGACGGGTTGAAGATACAATGGCCGATCTCGTTGGTTCAGGGATCGATCCAATCAAGGCGGCGGCGGAAATCTGCGAGCGCGAACTTGTTGACCTCGACGGAGTGATTGCCATTGCGGGTGTGGTCGAATTTCTGCAGGCGCTTCCTTCCAGCAAATGGGCTGTCGTGACGTCCGCGCCGAAGGAGCTCGCTTTGCGACGTATCAAGGCCGCGGGTTTGCCGCTGCCAGCCGCGATCATCGCAGCCGAGGATGTTTCGCAGGGCAAACCTCAGCCCGATCCGTTCCTTGCCGGCGCTAAGCTGCTTTCGGTTGAGCCATCACGATGCCTTGTGTTCGAGGACGCGGACGCAGGAATCATTGCCGCGGAAGCCGCCGGCTCGTCCGTACTCGTAATCAATCAGACAAGGAGTGCCACGTTGACGGGCAGGCCAACCGTGGTCAATTATCTTGGATTGCGTCCCGAGGTGGTGGAGGCTGCACTCGTAATCAAGATTTGCTGAGGCAGCCAAACGTTTCGGAACCGACAGAGTTTCTCAAGATAGAGCGGATCCCGATAAAAATGCCTTGAGAGCGCGTGAGAACGCGCCTGAAACGTGAAACAGCGTCGGCGATAGCAATTCTTATCGCCTGGGAGCTGACTGGGGACGCAGCGGGAACCACAGCGAACGTCGCTTATCCAAGTGGCGCTCAATCTCGCTCGCTCTGGCTTTCTCCCGCACCCCATAGGCGATATCGGCCCGGCGGCATGAGACATCCATAACTTGTCTGCTCGTCTCATCCAGTTCCCAGGAACTGGTGGATATGGCGAACAAACCAGTCGCAAGGCTGAAACGAGTATCCATGTCCTCAACGGAGACAAGGGATGAGCGGGCAGTTTGGCAGTCTACATGCCGCTGCACAGCTGTTGAAGGCGTGGATCATGACATCGCCAACACCGTTCGTATGTTGTGCCGCGAGCACGAGCGTCTCCAACAGCGGATGCATTGCGTCTCGTTGCTTCAGGTGTTCGAACGCGGCGATCGTCCGTTTGACACCCGCCGAGCGGACGGGCGGCTCCGTCGCCTCGGTCCGTTTCCGAAGGCGTGCGAGATGATCACGCCCTGCTGTCTAGCCGTCCGCCGTCTTCCAAAGAGGCAGATAGAGGACGTCGTCATCATGATTGACGGGCTCGACGTCAAGCAGCCGAAATCTGCCCGTTGAACGGGTAACGCTCCATTTGATGTTCAACTGTGCCTTGACACAGGAAAGTCCGAAGGCGATGTTGCTGAGATGAGCAAAGACGTATTCGACGTGCTTCATCGTATGTGTCCTCTGGACGGACACTAGCCCGTACCCGGCCGCCGTCGCGCCCCGGGTGACGGGGCAGGGCAGATCTACGCCTCTTTGCGCGACTCCACGAACAAGGTTCATTTTTCGAGAGATCTGGATCTCTCGATTAGGGAGAGCGCCTGTGAGCGAGATAGACCGAGCGGCTGTAAGGCCGAACATCAATTTTGACATCGATCGGGGTTGCCCTGCTCGGTCGATCCGAGGGGCAGCCGACAAATCGGATTGCTCGGCATGGGCGTGCCATGCCTCAAGGATCGCGGCGGTTGCTACGCATTAGCTTGACGCAAGTCGTCTTTTCACGCGTCGTCGGTTCTGACGGCTGCGGAAACTCTGCCAACAGGCGCTCCGCCGCTTGCCGTCTTCCAAAGGTTCAATTTTGTCCGTCCTTTCGACTTCGATCCCCACAAATCTCATTCTCTTCGGGACTTTCGATTGCTTGCGGACGCGGCCGCGCGCTGGCGCGCTTGCTTCCGTGCCGCCTCATCGCTTTGCGCCAGACCGATGTCGGCGGGCGGGCTGATCAAGTCCATCATCCTTCACAATCCCGGTACAGAAAAACGGAGGTGTCGCAATGGCGACTATAGATGAAAAGCTGGAACCCATTCTGGCTCAGGTTCTGCAACGCAATCCGGCGGAGCCGGAATTTCACCAGGCTTCGCGCGAGGTCCTCGAAAGCCTCGGCCTGGTGGTTTCCAAACATCCCGGCTATCTGGCCGATGCCTTGATAGAGCGCTTGTGCGAACCGGAGCGTCAGATCATATTTCGCGTGCCATGGGTCGATGACAGCGGGATAGTGCGAATCAATCGGGGCTTCCGCGTCCAGTTCAACTCGGCTCTCGGGCCTTACAAGGGCGGCCTTCGCTTCCATCCGTCCGTCAACCTTGGAATTATCAAGTTCCTCGGATTCGAGCAGATTTTCAAGAACGCATTGACGGGCTTGCCGATTGGTGGCGGCAAGGGTGGGTCGGATTTCGATCCCAAGGGGCGCTCGGAAGGGGAGATCATGCGGTTTTGCCAGTCATTCATGACAGAGCTCCACCGCCACCTCGGAGAGCATACAGATGTCCCTGCCGGAGACATTGGCGTCAGCGGAC
This sequence comes from Rhizobium sp. ASV20, assembly GCF_016429015.1. Taxonomy (GTDB): domain Bacteria; phylum Pseudomonadota; class Alphaproteobacteria; order Rhizobiales; family Rhizobiaceae; genus Rhizobium. Next base: position 1,429 of record NZ_JAELTU010000309.1, on the reverse strand, counting down.
GAGAGATCGGGTGGATGTTTGGCCAGTACAAGCGGCTGACCAACAGGTTCGAGGCGGGTGTCTTCACCGGAAAGGGGCTTAGCTATGGCGGCTCGCTCGTGCGAAAGGAAGCTACAGGCTACGGCACGGTGTATTTCACGCAAGCAATGCTTGAAAGCAAGGGCACCAATTTCGAAGGCAAGCGGGTGACGATTTCCGGATCCGGTAACGTCGCCATATACGCGATCGAACAGGCCATTGCCTACGGGGCGAAGATTGTCGCTTGCTCGGATAGCAGCGGATATGTCGTCGACGAGGACGGTATCGATCTCGACCTGATCAAGGACATAAAGGAAATTCGCCGCGAGCGGCTTTCCGAATATGTCCGCATAAAGGCAAAGGGAGCGCATTTCATAGCGTCCGACAAGGGGTCGATCTGGGATGTCCCGTGCGACGTGGCCCTGCCTTGCGCCACACAGAACGAGCTGTCAGGGCGCGATGCGAAAACGTTGATAGCCAACGGCGTTGTTGCCGTCGCCGAAGGCGCCAACATGCCGTCGACGCCCGAGGCCGTTCGCGCCTTTCAGGACGCTGGTGTGCTTTTCGGTCCGGGAAAGGCCGCCAATGCCGGCGGGGTGGCGACATCTGCCTTGGAAATGCAACAGAATGCCAGCCGCGATAGCTGGAGCTTTGAAACAGCCCGCGAACGGCTTAGCCAGATCATGCAAGGTATTCATGATCGTTGCGCCGAAACAGCTGATGAGTACGGCGCCAAGGGTAACTATGTCTTGGGAGCCAACATTGCAGGCTTTGTCCGGGTCGCAGAGGCGATGCGTGCGCAGGGCGTGATCTAGCTGCCGATCGACAGGATGATGGTGATGGCCCCGGGATAGTCTCGGGGTCGTTTTGCGGGCCGCAAGCGCACGCGTTGCACCTTGCCGATCTGGAGCGTCGCGCTCACGGCGCCTGTGTTCTTCAATGCCATGCGTGCAGCCGTCGGGGCACCGCAACGATACTCTTGCATCGACCGAGATTGGGGATCCAGCGGCATCGCCAAGTTTGCCCGTGACCGTGGCTACAGCCAGCATCGATGTCCAACCGACGTGATTGCCCATGCGGTTCGGCTCTGTTTTCGGTTCCCACTCAGCCTGCGCATGGTTGAAGATTGGCTGGCGCATATGGGGTCATTGTTTCGCACCGGACGGCGAAGCTATGGGCGGAGCCGGTCGGTCGACATTTCGCCAATGACATTCACAGGCCGCCGGCCGGCAAGAACATGGGCTCTGGCACGCCGTGGATCAGAAGGGTTTCGTCCCCGACATCCCCGTCCGGAGCTGGCGCGATGCCAAGGCTGCAAGGCGTTTGACGCGAAAGCTCTCATGACGGCACCAGGCCGTTCGCCGCCTGTGGTGATCACCGACACGCTTCGATCCTGTAACGCGGCGAAGCG
>NZ_JAELTU010000308.1 GCF_016429015.1 Rhizobium sp. ASV20 | reverse complement strand
GGCTGGATACGCAGGGAAAAATCGTCACGCATTGTCGAGGTGACGCCAAAGGGGTGGCAGAAGTTCAAGGATCATTTCGGCATTCAAGAACAAGCAATAACGGGACCGAAGCACGGTAGTGCATGAGTATGCAGAAAGGATCGGAACATCGGGCAATGCGGACATTGAGCTTTGTTCACTGTCCGCACGCCTTCCCATTCCTTGTAAGAAGCGCAAGCCACGGTCCCAGATGAAACAGGCTCATCAGCAGATACATCATCACCATTCCGCCCAACATCGAGCCGCCCTGCGCCGAGCAGATCATATCGGTCGCCGTATCCTGTGCCGTCAGTAACGCCATGGTGGCGAAAACCGGGGCTGCGGCCAGTTGCAGCCAGCGCCCTGTGCCTGGAACTCGTATCAGGCCGGCGGCGTGTGCGCCGGCCCTTTCGCGGATTTCGGACAGCTTGGACATCAGAGCGCTCCGTAACGGTCGTGATGGCGCCACCAGACTCCAGTCTCGTTGCGGCCGAGCGGTGCGCGGTCGAGCCACTGATACATGCCCCAGACGCCGTCCAGGCCGCGGGCGTAGGACGAATAGGTGTGATAGATTTCGCCGTCCTGCAAGGCGAAGGCGCTGATACCAGGCCGATCGCGTGTATAGGTCGCGATGTCAGTTCCCGTCAGGGCCGCGATTTGAGCGACCGGCCCCTCGCTGCCGCGCGACTCCCATTGCTGCATCGTCTTGCCCGCTTGAGCGTCCGGCATGGGCGGCTCGCGACGATAATTATATTCAATGCCGCCGTCGCGCTGTTCTTCCGGCGTGAACCAGACATTGAAATCGTGGTTGAAGTCGCTGTCTGCCGAGGATGCCCAATTGAAGGTCCAGCCCATACGGCGTTTGAATTCCTGCAGTTTCGCGAGCGGCGCCCGTGACACCGCGGAAAAGGCGACATCGTGGTTTTCCAGATGCACTGCAACGCCGTTGAAGCCGTCTGCGATGGAGGAGCAGGACGGGCATCCCACCGTATAATCCGGCCCGAACATGAAGTGATAGACAAGCAGCTGCGACCGCCCGTCGAAAAGCGCCGAGAGAGGAACCAAGCCCTTCTCCGTTTCAAGGCGGTAGTCCTTTTCCACCTTTACCCAAGGCAGCTGTTGGCGGTTGGCAGCAATCTCGTCGCTGCGCCGCGTCAGCTCCTTTTCCTGCTCCAGCAGGGAAAGCCGCGCCGAAAGCCACTCCTTGCGTGTCCCGGTTCTATGCATTGTCATGGTTCATCTCCTTGATTGGCCTGATTTGCCATCGCCGGCCGGCGTCTTGCCTGCCGATGGGGAATAACTTACGGCTGGAGTCTCAAGGGGTGGGAGTTACAAGTGTGACGGGATTTCGATGGACTCGCTGATCGTCGCAGCTGCGCAGGCGCTTGCTGCCGGCGATGCGCTTGGAGCGATGAAGCGGGTGGCGCTGCGTGACGACCCTCCTGCGCTCGCCCTGCGCGGTATCGCCATGGCGCAGCTCGGCGACCTTGATAGGGCCAAGTCGCTGCTGAAGAGCGCCGCGCGCGCCTTCGGCCCGCGCGAAATGGTTGCTCGTGCCCGCTGTATCGTCGCCCAGGCGGAGATTGCTCTTGTCTCGCGCGATCTCGGCTGGCCCGAAAAGGCGCTGGAGACGGCGCGCGCCGTCCTCGACAAGCATGGCGATCTCATCAATGCCGCGCATGCCCGCAATCTGCAGATACGTCGCCTGCTTCTCGTCGGCCATCTCGATGAAGCCGAGAGATTGCTTGCGAAGCTCGATCCTTCGCCATTGCCGCCTGCCGCAAGGGCAAGCCATGAACTCGCGGTCGCCGGCATAGCCATTCGTCGTCTGCGCACGGAGGCGGCGCGTGCTGCTTTGGCAAGAGCGGCGCAGGCGGCGCGCAAAGCCGATATTCCTGCGCTCGGAGTCGAAGTGCAGGCGGCTGGGCGCGCGCTCGACGCACCGGCGGCGCGATTGATTTCCAAGGGATCGGAGAGGCTGCTGTCGCTGGGTGAGGTCGAGGCACTGCTGTCCTCCGGAACGCTCGTCGTGGACGCCTGCCGCAACGTCGTGCGTCGCGGGAGCGACGTGGCTTCGCTGACGAGCCGGTCGGTGCTGTTCGTGCTGGCGCGGATCCTTGCCGAAGCGGCTCCGGCCGACGCGTCGCGCACCGACCTGCTTTCCCGCGCGTTCCGCGCCCGCCACGCCGATGAATCCCACAGGGCGCGGCTCAGGGTCGAGATCGGGAGGTTGCGCGCTGTCCTGGAGCCCTTTGCCGATATCGACGCGACGCCGCAAGGCTTCGTGCTCACCCCGCGCGGGAAGGGTGATATAGTGGTGCTGGCGCCGCCTTTGGAGGCAGAACATGGCTTCCTGCTCGCCTTGTTGGCAGATGGCGAAGCCTGGTCGAGTTCGGCGCTGGCGATCGCGCTCTCAACCAGTCCGCGGACAGTGCAGCGCGCGCTCGATGTTCTTGCCACAGCCGGCAAGGTGCAGAGTGTTGGCAATGGCCGTGCCCGCCGCTGGATGATGCCGCCCGTCGTCGGCTTCCCGACAACATTGTTACTCCCGGGTCCGCTGCCGAGCGATTAGGATCATAGCCATCGAATTCAACAACGCAGTCGAGTGAAGGGTAGGGCAATGAAAAAATCTCAAGCAGATATCATTCGCGAATATGGTCCGTTCGATGATGCGCCTCGCATCAACGGTGTCACGTTCGACGGCATGCATGTCTGGTTCGCCTCCGGCGAGAAGCTGCATGCGCTTGATCCGGAGAGCGGAGCGCAGGTGCGGTCCATCGACGTGGAATCGCACGCGGGCACGGCTTTCGACGGGCGCTATCTTTACCAGATCGCCGAGGACAGAATTCACAAGATCGACCCGGATAGCGGCAAAGTGCTGTCGACGATTCCGGCGCCCGGCAATGGCGGCGATTCTGGCCTTGCCTGGTGCGAAGGAAGTCTGTGGGTCGGCCAGCATCGCGGCCGCAGGATCCACGAGATCGACCCGGAGACCGGTGCTATCCGCCGCACCATCGAATCGAACCGCATCGTCACCGGTGTCACATGGGTCGATGGCGAGCTGTGGCACGGAACCTGGGAGGGCGATGAAAGCGACATTCGTCGCATCGATCCCGCAACGGGCGAGGTGCTGGAAAGGCTGGAAATGCCCGAGGGCGTTGGCGTTTCCGGCTTGGAGTCCGACGGCAGGGATCGGTTCTACGCGGGCAGCGGCGGTGGCGGCAAGCTGCGGGCGGTCCGCCGCCCGCGCTGAAGGGCGTCTTTTCAACTCGTCGATCATGCAGCCTATGGGAGGTCGCCACCGCGACCTCCCATAGGCTTTTTGGTGTTGCCGTTCCTCAGTGCCGAAGGTGCTGACGCTTCAGGCATCTTGTCGTGCAAGGTTGGACTGCCGTCGTCAGAGCGCCGTTGATTTACCGGGCATGCCCCTTTATTTCTCTCGCTGAAAGAAGAGGTCAGCTAGTCATGGATAATGAAACAAGCCTGCGAAACGAGCGCAAGCGCGGCTCCGGCGTGAAGGTGGTCTACGATATCTTGCGCGACGAGATTCTGCACCTGGAACTGCCGCCAGGCAGTCCCATCGATGAAGTGCAGTTGTCCGAGCGCTTCGGCATGTCGCGCACCCCGATCCGCGAAGCGCTGGTACGGCTTGCCGGCGAGGGGTTGATCGATACGCTGCCCAATCGCTCGACCATGGTGTCGCAGATCGACTTCCTCAACATGCACAGCTATTTCGATGCGCTGGTTTTGATGTATCGCGTCACGACGCAGCTTGCGGCGAAGTATCACCGACCCGAAGATCTGGAGATCGTGCGCGAACGCCAGGCGGAATTTGCCGCCGCCGTCGAGGCGCAGGACGCGCTTGCGATGATTTCCACCAACGCCGAATTGCATCTTGCGATCGCCGAGGCGGGTCGCAACCCTTATTTCACTGCTCTCTTTGGCCGCCTGCTCAACGAGGGCCGGCGCATTCTCCGTCTCTACTACCAATCCTACAATGATCGTTTGCCCCGTCGTTTCGTCGAGGAGCATGATGAGATGATCGCCGCCATTGCCGCGCGCGATACCGATCTTGCCGAGAGCCTTGCACGGCTTCACGCGGAACAGATCGTGGCGCAGGTGCAGAAGCTTTTGGTGCGGGGAGACCGGCTGGATGTGAAGCTCTGAAATTTCGGAGCTTCGAACTGGTCTTTCCTGCATATTTCTTGTCGACAAATTGAATACAAGGCTGTATTGATGTTGTTGAGCGGGTGACGAGCGGCCGAGATTGGGTCAGGCATCGTTGCCGATGCATTCCGAGCCCAAGCGGCCAAGCCC
>NZ_JAELTU010000307.1 GCF_016429015.1 Rhizobium sp. ASV20 | reverse complement strand
GGCGCTGGCACGATCACCTGCAATTATGATGGGGTCAACAAGCACGAGACTCATATCGGCGCGAATGCATTCGTCGGATCCAATTCATCGCTTGTGGCGCCCATTCGTATCGGCGATGGCGCTTATATCGCCTCCGGCAGTGTCATCACCGATGACGTTCCCGCCGATGCTCTGGCGTTTGGCCGTGTTCGTCAGGAAGTGAAGCCGGAGCGAGCCAAGCTCATCCGCGAGCGAGCCCTGGCCGTCAAGGCGGCAAAGAAGGGCGGCGGCAGCCACTAGCCCTGCATTTGTCGCGTAACGGTACGAAATCGAAAGTGACCGTTTTGCCAATTGAGAAAATTTGGGGAATGAGTAGGACTTGCCCTCAAATCTGAGGTCAGACGGAGAGCTGTATGTGCGGTATTGTTGGGATTGTCGGAACGAAGCCGGTAGCGGATCGCTTGGTGGACGCGCTGCGCCGCCTCGAATACCGCGGTTATGATTCCGCCGGCGTTGCGACCATCCATGACGGCGCGATGGATCGCCGCCGTGCAGAAGGAAAGCTTTTCAATCTGGAGAAGCGCCTGGAGACGGATCCGTTGCCGGGAACGACCGGTATCGCCCATACGCGCTGGGCAACCCATGGCGTTCCGAACGAAACCAACGCGCATCCCCACTTCGTTGAAGGTGTTGCCGTCGTCCACAACGGCATCATCGAGAACTTTTCGGAATTGCGCGAGGAATTGAAGGCCGAAGGCCGGGTATTCTCGTCGCAGACGGATACCGAAGTTGTGGCGCACCTCTTGGCGAATTATGTCCGCGATGGCCTCGAGCCGCGCGCCGCCATGCTGAAGATGCTCAACCGCGTTACCGGCGCCTATGCGCTGGCGGTCATGTTCCAGCACGATCCGGGCACACTGATGGCGGCACGCTCCGGTCCGCCGCTCGCGGTGGGGCATGGCAAGGGCGAAATGTTCCTCGGTTCGGATGCTATCGCGCTTGCGCCGTTTACCAATGAGATCACCTATCTCGTTGACGGCGATTGCGCCATCGTCACGCACAATGGCGCAACCATTCTCGATTTCAACGGCCAGGAAGTGAAGCGGCCGAGGCAGATTTCCCAGGCCACCGCCTATATCGTCGACAAGGGCAATCACCGCCACTTCATGGAAAAGGAAATCTACGAGCAGCCGGAGGTCATCTCTCACGCGCTGAGCCATTACGTCGATTTCGCCAGCCATCGCGTGTATCCCGGCGTGTCGGCTATCGATTTCGGAAAGGTATCCGGTCTAGCGATATCCGCTTGTGGCACCGCCTATCTTGCCGGCCTGATCGGCAAATACTGGTTCGAGCGCTATGCGCGGCTGCCTGTCGAAATCGATGTCGCCTCTGAATTCCGCTATCGTGAAATGCCGCTGCAGTCTTCGCAGGCTGCCCTGTTCATTTCACAGTCCGGCGAAACGGCAGATACGCTGGCCTCGCTGCGCTATTGCCGTGACCATGGCCTGAAGATCGGCGCCGTCGTCAACGTCAAGGAATCGACCATTGCGCGCGAATCCGACGCGGTCTTCCCAATCATGGCCGGCCCGGAAATTGGCGTTGCTTCCACCAAGGCCTTTACCTGCCAGCTGGCCGTTCTTGCATCCTTGGCCATCGGCGCCGGTGTCGCTCGCGGCACCATTAGCGTCGAGGAAGAGAAGGAATTGGTGCATCATCTCATCGAGATGCCGCGCATCATGGCGAATGTCCTCAACCTCATCCAGCCGCAGATGGAGAGCCTTTCGCGCGAGATTTCGAAGTTCAAGGACGTGCTCTATCTCGGTCGCGGCACCAGCTTCCCGCTTGCCCTGGAAGGTGCTCTGAAGCTGAAGGAAATTTCCTATATTCATGCCGAAGGCTATGCAGCCGGCGAACTCAAGCATGGACCGATCGCGCTGATCGACGAGAACATGCCCGTCATCGTCATCGCTCCCCATGACCGCTTCTTCGACAAGACGGTTTCCAACATGCAGGAAGTGGCGGCGCGCGGCGGGCGAATCATCTTCATTACCGACGAAAAGGGTGCCGCAGCCTCCACGCTACCGACGATGGCGACGATCGTTCTGCCGATGGTGGACGAAATCATCTCCCCAATCATCTTCTCGCTGCCGATTCAGCTGCTTGCCTATCACACCGCTGTCTTCATGGGCACGGACGTCGACCAGCCGCGAAATCTCGCCAAATCGGTAACGGTAGAATAGACGCCGACGATTGCCGTCATCCGGCATCACGTCGTCGTGAGCCACATCTCTGTCAGGCCCGGCGGCGTGACTGCCGGGTTGTATGCCGCATGGATTTCTGGCACCTTTCTTAGTGAGAGGTGGGGAGGATTTGGCTGATAGCGATAGGCGGCGGAACGGAGTTTTCGAGCGGCGAATGACTGAGAAACTCATCAAGGTATCCGTGACGACGCGGATCAGAAACAACTTCCTAGCCGGCCTTATCATCTGCGCTCCCATAGCCATCACGCTCTGGCTCACATGGTCCGTAGTTCATTGGGCGGATAGCTGGGTGCGGCCCTATATTCCCGCGCGCTACGATCCGGAGAGCTATCTGAACTTCGCGGTTCCCGGTACCGGGCTGGTGATCGCGATGATCTTCATCACGATGGTCGGTTTTCTCGCCAAGAACCTGATCGGCCAGAGCATCGTTCGCTTCGGCGAGTCGATCGTCAATCGTGTGCCTCTTGTCCGGACGATCTACAAGAGCGTCAAGCAGATCTTCGAAACGGTGCTGAAGGAACAGGGGACCTCCTTCAAGAAGGTCGGGCTTATCGAATATCCGAGCCCGGGATTGTGGTCGATGGTATTCATCTCGACCGATGCCAAGGGCGAGATTGCTTCGAAATTCAATGCCATGGGCCAGGATATGGTGGCGGTTTTCCTGCCGCCGACACCCGTACCAACGGCGGGCTTCCTGGTTTTCGTACCGCGCGAAAAGATTACCATTCTCGATATGAGTCCCGAAGACGGCGCGAAGCTTTTGATCTCGGGCGGTCTTGTCTCGCCTGAGTACCACGAGCAGCTGGCTGCGGCCAAAAGCCTGCCGAAACCCGTTCCGATGAAGTCTCTGACCTAGAGCATATCTTCACCCTGTAGTTCTTCGACGATCCCCGCATGCAGCGTGAGTTGTCATGCGCCTATCATGTTGACGCCGTAGATCGTCGTCGGGGACAGGCAGCCGGATCTATCTCATTCATAATTGGGGCTCGGAGCGCCTCAAGGCCGGGCAATTTGCTCCTCCAGGCAGCGCACGGCAAGGCAGCAAATAGGCGCCGCTGTCACCAGACCGGTTTTCATTATGAGGATATTATCTTGAGACATATGCGTTCGAAGAGCTTGCGGCCGCTATCGGCTGCGCTCGCTACATTCGTTCTTTCGACTCCTGTCGTGGCACTTGCAGATACATCCATAACCGTTCAGGGCACGACGCTGGTCAATAAAGGCCGCGTCGCGATAGGCCGCATTCCGGCCAGCCAGCGCGACAAGTTCGGCGAGACCTTCGGTTCCGGTTCAGGCATGTCGATCGACACCAAGAGTTGGACCCGTAACGCTGACGGCACCTACAAGGGCTCACTGTGGCTGCTGCCGGACCGTGGCTACAATGTCGCCGGCACCACTGACTATCGCGCGCGTCTCAACACTGTCGATGTCAAGCTGACGCCGGTTGCTCCCGGCGCGACGCCGCCAGCCGGCAAGGAGCAGTCGGGTGTCGAAGCCAAGCTCGCCGATACGCTGCTGTTGAAAGACAATAAGGGCAATGACACCACAGGGCTCGATCCGGCGAATGGCATCCGACAGGCGGAAGGCGCTATGCCGCTGCTGCCGCAAGCACCGAACGGCAAGATCTCGCTCGACAACGAAGCGATCGCCCGTCTGCCTGATGGCTCGATGTTCATCAGCGACGAATATGGCCCCTACATCTACCGCTTCTCGGCGGATGGCCAGATGATGTCGGCGACGACACCGCCGGCCGCTTTCTTGCCGATGCGCAAGGGCACCGTGAATTTCTCGTCGAACAATCCCGGCCCCGGCGAAAACGCTCCCGATCCGAAGGACCCGACCAGCGGCCGCCAGAACAACCAGGGCTTCGAGGGCATGTCCTTGACCCCGGACGGCAAGTTCCTGATCGCGGTGCTTCAGTCGGCGACCCGCCAAGACGGCGGCGATTCCAGTTCTACGCGCCAGAACACGCGCGCCCTGGTTTACGACGCTGCCGATCTCGACCATTTGAAATTGGTGCATGAATATATCGTGCCGCTGCCGGTCTTCACCAACGACAAGGGCAAGACGGCCGTTGCCGCCCAGAGCGAAATCGTAGCGCTTTCGCCGACGAGCTTCTTGATGCTCGCACGCGACAGCAACAATGGCTACGGCCAGAAGGGCGACAAGTCGATCTATCGC
>NZ_JAELTU010000306.1 GCF_016429015.1 Rhizobium sp. ASV20 | reverse complement strand
CCCGATTGCCGATTACTTCCTCGATCTGCACTCCGGCGGTTCGTCGCTGATGATCCTCCCAAGCGCCATCATCGAACCGTCGCCGACGCCCGAGGGGCATCGCCTCAACATTAATGCGACCCTGGCCTTTGGCGCCCCGACCGTGGTCATGGTCGATAATCTGGGTGAAACCCGCACATCGACCGCTGCCGCCAATCTGCAGGGGCTGATCGTGATCGGCAGCGAAATGGCAGGCGGCGGCCTGGTTAGCCCGGATGCGCTGGATATCTGCCGTCGCGGCATCCGCAACGTGCTCAAGCATGCGGGAATCCTGAAGGGCGAGATCGAGCGGCCAGCCAACGCCAATGGACGGGTTCTGAAGGTCCCGGGCAGCGAGGGTTACATCATTTCCGACGAGGACGGTGTATTCGAGCCCATCAGCCTCCTCGGCGCTTCCGTGAAGAAAGGGGACATAGCCGGCCGCATTCATTTTCTGCGCACGCCGCAACGCGAACCGGTTACGCTTTATCACCCGATCGACGGCATCGTCTTCGCCAAGCGCCAGCCCGGGCGGGTGAGACCCGGCAATTGTTGCTTCGTGCTCGCCAACGAATACCCGGAAGCGCTCGCAAGCGAGGAGCCGATCCGATGAGTATCGAAGACGTCAGGGCGGCCGCCGAGCGCGTGAAGCCCTTCATCCGTAGAACGCCGGTGCTGAAGCTCGAGCACTGCATCGGAACCGAACTGCCACCGGATTTCTACCTTAAGCTTGAATGCCTACAGGTCAGCGGTTCCTTCAAGATCCGGGGTGCGGTCAATCGTGTGAAATCGCTGGCGCCGGCGCAACTGGCAAACGGGCTCGTTGCCGCTTCAGGCGGCAATCATGGTCTTGCAAGCGCCTATATGGCACGGCAGGCCGGCGTGCCTGCCACCATCTTCCTGCCGGCCAATGCCAGTCCGATCAAGGCGCAGAAGCTCAAGAAGCTGGGCGCGGACGTACGCTATGCCGGATCGGTCTGGGACGAGGCGCATAGCGCCGCCCTTTCCTTTGCTAAAGAGCATGGCGCCTTCTACATGCATCCTTTCGCCGATGAGGCGATCGTTGCGGGACAGGGCACCGTTGCCATCGAAATGCTGGAGCAGATCCCCGACGTCGACCTTTACATCGTGGCAATCGGCGGGGGCGGCCTGATCACGGGAATGTCCGAGGTTATCAAAGCTGTCAATCCGAAGGCGCGGATCATTGGCGTGGAGCCGGTGGGCTCACCGACACTGCATGCGTCCTTTGCGGCCGGCGCGGTCGTCAGGCTGCCGAAGGTGACGACAAGGGTCGCAACCATGGCTTGCGGGCGCACCGACGAGAGCATCTACGAGAGTGCGCGGCGTCACGTCGATGACATCGTCCTGATCGAGGACGACGACATGCAAGGGGCGGCGGAGCTTCTGTGGTTCGAATTCGGCGTTGCCGCGGATTTGAGCGGTGCCGCCTCGCTTGCCGCGCTGATGGCGGGAGCCATCAAGCCAAGGTTCGGGGAGAGAGTGGCGGGCCTTGTCTGCGGTGCGGGCACTGACGGCCTGTCGAACTGATCGAAAACTGTGCCGACGCTTCCAGGCGGCGGCCAATTGCCGATATTGTCGGCCTACGGGGCGATGTCGGTCAAGAGCGAGAAGAGGCGGAAAACGCCCAAATGCCACCAATCAAAAACTGCTGATGGCAGAGGAGAACAGACATGCATACTATTTTGAAGGCATCCATCGCCCTTATTGCCCTTGCACTTGCCACACCGTCGCTGGCGGCTGAAAAGGTCCTCGGCGTTGCCGCGATCGATCTGCAGAACTCGTTTTACGTCCGCATGAAGGAGGCTGGCGACGTTGCCGCAAAGGACTACGGCGTCAAATCCACCTGGCAGAGCGCCGAAGGCAGCCTGGAAAAGCAGGTCGGCATCATCGAGAATTTCGTCAACCAGCACGTCAGCGCCATCCTGATCGATCCGATCGACAAGAATGCCGTCATCCCGGCCATCAAGAAAGCCGAGGCGGCCGGCATCCCCGTCATCACCATGGGCAACAAGGTCGAGGCGGGCGAAAACTATTCGACGCTCTATCCGGACTACGACAACATGGCCATGGTCGCCCGCGCCATCGGCAAATCCCTCAATGGCAAGGGTGAAATCGCCCTGCTCGTCGGCTCGCGCGGCAACTTCGTGTCCGACACCCGCGAAAAGGGCTTCGTCGATACGATGAAGAAGGAGTTTCCGGACATCAAGATCGTCGGCGTGGAGCCGACGGGTTGGGATGCCGCCAAGGCAACCAATGCCGCCCAGACCTGGCTGACGACCTATCCTGATCTGAAAGCCATTGCCTGCATTTCCGACAGCCTTTGCCTGGCGGCAGATTCCGTTGCAAGCAGCATGGGCTCGAACCTCATCTATGGCGGCTATGACGGTGACGCCGAGATGAAGGAGCTGATCGACAGCGGCAAGATGGTGGTTGACGTGCTCACCGGCGCCTATCGTGTCGGCTATTGGAATATCGCGGTGGCTGCACGTCTTGCCAATGGCGAGAAACTGCCGAAAGATCTCTACATGCCGACCTACTTCGTGAGCTCCGACGCAACGGCAGAGAAACTGAAGGCGGCCGGCCTGACCTTCGACCACATCAATACGGACAAGGAAGCCGTCGAGGCCAAGAACTATACCGAACAGCTCGGCCCGAAGGTTTCCGCTTCGCAAATGACGGTCGGCAAATAACCGGCTCCCGGCCGGTGGCGGCTCGTCCTGCCGCCGGCCTCATTTGCAGCACGCCCCGCAATCCTGTTGCTGCGTGTCAGGAACCCATTGTTCGAGAGAGGGCACGATGTCCCAGTCCCCGATCACATCCTTCTTCCGCCGTAACGAACCGGTGTTGATTGTCGTTCTGGCGATCGCCATCGCCGTGTTCGGCTGGATCGATCCCCGCTTCCTGACGGCAGGCAATTTCGTCAGTATCACGCAGCAAAGTGCGGTCATAGCCTTGGCGGCATTCGCCATGACGGCGGTCATCATCGCCCGCGGCATAGACATTTCGATCGGCAGCGCACTCGCCTTTGCCGGCGTGGCTGCCGGCCTCGTGTTTTCGGCGACGGGCTCGGCAACTGCGACATTGCTTGCCGCCATCGCCAGCGGGGCTGCGATCGGCCTGCTCAATGGCTTGCTGATCGGCTTCGGCGGCATCTCGCCCTTCATTGCGACGCTTGCCACCATGGCATTTGCGCGCGGATTGTCGCTCAGCCTTTCGCATGCCTCCAGCCTCGAAATCACCGATCCGATCATCCTCTATGCCGGCCGCGCCACCTTTGGTCTGATCCCGGTATCGGTCATTATCGCAGCGATCGTGCTTTGCCTGTGGTGGTTCGTGCTGCGGCGAACGGTCTACGGACGCTGGATCTACGCGATCGGCGGCAACGCCGAAGCCGCGCGCGTCTCCATGGTACCGGTGAACCTGGTTCGCATCTCCGTCTACCTCATCTCCGGCGCAACGGCAGGATTGGGCGCGATCCTGACCGTCGGCCGTCTCGGCTCGGCCCAGCCATTGGCCGGGACGGGTCTCGAGTTCACCGCCATCACCGCCGCTATCATCGGCGGAACAAAGCTGTCGGGTGGTCAGGGCTCGATCTGGGGAACGGCCGTTGGCGCGCTGCTGCTCGGCGTCATCAATACCGGGCTGTCCTTTTTGCAGGTTCCGCAGATCATCATCTACTATGTCACCGGTGCGCTCATCCTCGTTGCCGTTCTCTCCAGCCAGCCAGAAGCGATTAGGGGCCTCGTTCGTTCGGCACGCCGTCGAACGAACGAGGTCGCCCCGGTGACAAGCGCGGTGGCGGCAGACGATGCGGCGCATTCGATCTCGCTGGTCGGGATCGGCAAGATCTTCCCGGGCGTCAAGGCGCTCGACGGTGTGTCCTTCACGGTTTCATCCGGTGAAGTCGTGGCGCTTGCCGGTGAAAACGGTGCGGGCAAATCCACGTTGGTAAAATGCATCTCCGGCGTCTACCGGCCCGACGAAGGCCAGCTGGTCATAGACGGCATGCCGGTGAGCTTCAGTTCCCCCAATGATGCAAAGGGCATCAGCGTCATCCATCAGCACTTCAGCCTTTCCCCCGATCTTACCGTCGCCGAAAACATGTTCGTCGGGCGTGAGCCACGCAATGCATTCGGCCTGCTCGACCGTCGCAGAATGCGCCGCGAAGCCAAGGCGATCCTCGAAGAACTTTCGCTCGACATCGATGTCGACATCGAGTTGCGCGCGCTGTCGGTCGGTCGCCGGCAAATGGTCGAGATCGCCCGTGCCGTGTTGTCCGATGCATGGTTCATGGTCATGGACGAACCGACGAGCGCACTCTCCAACCGTGAGCGCGACCAACTCTATTCGCTGATCGCCAGGCTGCGCGCCCGCGGCGCCGGAATTCTCTACATCTCGCACAAGATGGAGGA
>NZ_JAELTU010000305.1 GCF_016429015.1 Rhizobium sp. ASV20 | reverse complement strand
GGCCAGGTGCTGAAGGCGCGCAAGCCCGACGTCAAGGTCATCGCCGTCGAGCCGGCGGATTCACCGGTTCTATCGGGCGGCAATCCCGGCCCGCACAAGATCCAGGGTCTCGGCGCCGGTTTCGCGCCGAAGATCCTTGACACCCACGTCTATGATGAGGTCGTGACCGTCAGCAATGACGAAGCATTCCAGCACGCACGGCTCGTGGCCAAGCTTGAAGGCGTACCGGTCGGTATCTCTTCGGGTGCAGCCCTGGCGGCGGCTATCAAGGTCGGCCAGCGTCCTGAAAACGAAGGCAAGACGATCGTCGTCATCATCCCCTCCTTCGCCGAACGCTATTTGTCGACCGCGCTGTTCGATGGTCTTGGCGGCTGACAAGCCAACGCCGGACGGATTTGGAAAAGGGCGCTGCGGCGCCCTTTTTTATGCTCGCTCTTGGGCCTCAGGCATGTGCGTTCAGCCGTTCACCCGCAATACGATAGGAGATGGCTTCGGCAAGATGGATGCGCCCGACCGTCGGCTTGTCGTCGAGATCGGCGAGCGTGCGTGCGACCTTCAGGATGCGATGATAGCCGCGGGCCGAGAATTTCATCTTTTCGGCAGCGTCGCGCAGCAATTGCAGGCCGGCGGCATCCGGCTCGGCGATGGTTTCGATCATCGCGGTCGAGCAGCGGGCGTTCGTGGCGACATCCTTCACACCGGCTCTCTCGAAACGCTCCTGCTGGCGTTCGCGTGCACGGGCGACACGCAGCGCGACATCGGCACTCTTTTCCGCCGATGTCGGCCGGATCAGATCGGCAGCGGAGACCGCCGGCACGTCGATGCGGATGTCGATACGATCGAGCAGCGGGCCGGAGATGCGGCCCTGATAATCGGAAGCGCAGCGCGGTCCGCGTGCGCAGGTGTGCCCCGGTTCACCGGCCATGCCGCAGCGGCATGGGTTCATCGCCGCGACGAGCTGGATGCCAGCCGGATAGGCGACCCGATGGTTTGCTCTTGCAATGACGCACTCGCCGGTTTCCAGCGGCTGGCGGAGCGCATCGAGTGCCTGCGGCGAAAATTCCGGCAGCTCGTCCAGGAACAGAATGCCGTGATGGGCGAGCGAGACCTCGCCGGGCCGGGCGCGATGGCCACCACCGACGAGCGCGGCCATCGTGGCGGAGTGATGCGGTGCACGATAGGGTCTCCGGTCGGAGAGCTTGCCGCCGGAAAGCTGGCCGGCGATCGAATGGATCATCGACACTTCCAGCAGCTCGTTCGTCGACAAGGGCGGTAGGATCGACGGCAGGCGTGAGGCAAGCATCGACTTGCCGGAACCGGGCGGTCCGACGAACAACAGATTATGCCCGCCGGCCGCCGCCACTTCCAGGGCACGTTTGGCGCTTTCCTGCCCCTTGATATCGGCAAGATCGGGCAGGTTGGCCGCACTGGCGCGAATGGAGGGTTCCGGCCGCGACAGGACCTGCGTGCCGCGGAAATGATTGGCAAGCGCGATCAGGCTGCGCGGCGCCAGAATATCGATCTCCTTGCCGGCCCAGGCGGCTTCCGGCCCGCTTTCGGCCGGGCAGATCAGCCCCTTGCCCATGGCATTGGCGGCGATCGCCGCCGGAAGCGCACCGGCAACGGGGGCGATCGTGCCGTCGAGATTGAGTTCGCCGATGACAGTGTAAGAGGACAGGGCATCGGCGGGGATCGCGCCGAGCGCCGCCATCAGGCCAAGCGCGATCGCAAGATCGAAGTGGCTGCCCTCCTTTGGCAGATCCGCCGGCGCCAGATTGACCGTGACCTTCTTCGGCGGCAGTGCGAGGCCGGAGGCGTGCAGCGCTGCCTGAACCCTCTCCCTGCTTTCGGCGACAGCCTTGTCCGGCAGGCCGACGATATGCATCAGCACCTTGCCGGGTGCGATCATCACCTGCACCTCGACAGGTACGCCTTCAATGCCTTGAAACGCCACCGTGCTGACGCGCGCTACCATGCCCTATCCCCTGTCGCAGAACGCGTTTGCCGTTATCTGCCCCGATCAGCAAACTTCGGGTTGCAATCTGGCATAAGACAAGGAATGAAACAAGAACAATAAACGAACAGAAACCTCCCTCGGTCATGCCGAAATCATCAGCATGACCGGGTGCGCATTATTGTCCAGCTCGAAAGCTTGGTAGGGACTGCTGATCAGGCCCGTTTGGCTTCGATCGCGTCCCAGAGCAGGCTGGCGATATCAGCACCGCCAAAACGCTTTACTTCGCGGATGCCGGTCGGCGACGTCACGTTGATTTCGGTCATGTAGTCGCCGATGACGTCGATGCCGACGAGCAGGAAGCCGCGCTCCCTCAGCGCCGGGCCGATGCGGTCGCAGATTTCCTTCTCACGCGCCGTCAATTCGGTGGCTTCGGCGCGGCCGCCGACATGCATGTTGGAGCGAGCATCGTGCTCGGCCGGCACGCGGTTGATCGCGCCGACCGGCTCGCCGTCGACGAGGATGATGCGCTTGTCGCCCTTGCGGACATCAGGCAGATATTGCTGGGCGATGAAGGGCTCGCGGAAGAGCTGGCCGAACATTTCGAGCAGGGACGAGAGATTGCGGTCGTCACGCGTCGAGTGGAACACACCGGCGCCGCCATTGCCGTAGAGCGGCTTCAGGATGATGTCACCCATCTCCTCGCGGAAGCGGCGGATTTCGCCTGCATCGCGCGTGATCAGCGTCTTCGGCATCAGATCGGCAAATTCGGTGACGAAAATCTTTTCCGGCGAGTTGCGTACCCAGGCCGGGTCGTTGACGACGAGCGTCTTCGGATGGATGCGCTCGAGCAGATGCGTCGAGGTGATATAGGCCATGTCGAATGGCGGGTCCTGACGCAGCAGCACCACGTCCATGGTCGAGAGGTCGACACGCTCCGGCTCACCGAGTTCGAAGTGATCGCCCTTGACGTCGCGCAGGATCATCGGTTCGACGGAGGCATAGACCTTGCCGTCGCGCATACTCAGCCGCTCGGGCGTATAGTGAAAGAGTTTATAGCCTCGGTTCTGCGCCTCGAGGCTCATGGCGAAGGTCGAATCGCCCGCGATATTGATGCTCCGGACATGGTCCATCTGGACCGCAACATTCTTGATACCAGCCATAGTCAGCCCTCGCTCGAATTTGCGGACAGATGTAGGTCGGCCCGTCCGCAAACGCAACGGCTATTCAAGGGCTTCCGCCAGCGACATCTTTCGCAGGGGTCGGCCGCTCTCAGGCGGCAATGCCCTGTGCGCCGCCCTGGCGGACGAAGTTGCGCAGACGATAAGCCACGGTCAAAGGCTTCGGGAACGGCTTGCGGCAGAAGGCCACCTTGCGCAGATAGCGGTCGATACGCCATGTCGCCCAGGTGCCACCGGCGAAATAGGCGACGTCACCAGCGCTTAGCGTGCGCTCGACGCCGTCTTCCGTGGTGATATGCACCTCGCCTTCGAGGATCATCACCGTTTCGTCCCAACCGAAGAACCAGCGGAACTCGCCCGCCGTGCAATCCCACAGCGCGGTGACGGCGGCATCATCCCGCCCGCGCGAATGCTCGGCGATGCGGGCAACCGGATTGCCCGACAGGATCCAGGACCGCTCGATCGGCGACGGCTTCATTTCCATTTCACCGCTGGCACCAGCCACGAAGCTCTTCGCCTGCGGCATAGCAACGACGACCGGCACAGCACGCGCGGCAAAGGCCGCCATGCTCGCCAACATCAGTTTCAAGACCATACAATCCCCCAAGATTCCATGCGCGTCTAAGATGTCATCGCATGGAAGGGGTAACGGCGCGGTTCATGAAATACTGTGCATTTTAACGATTGCAACGATCAGGCAGAGAAACCTTCGATTGTGCAGACGATGACGTCGTGATCGGACAGTGGCTTGCCCTCGTCATTGAGCGAGGAAACAAGGTGGCTCTCGCCGATCTTCAGGCCGCGGGTGATGAACCAGTCGAGCTTCATGGCGCGGTCGGGAAAGCGCGTGATCAGGCTCGGGCGCGTACTTGTCTGGTCGAGCGGCCCGCCGTGGCATTCAAAGCCCCGGCCCTCGGCCATGGCGAACAGCGTATCGGTCGAGAAATCGCCGCCGGTGTGGTTGCCGGTGTTGAGATCGCCTCCGATCAGGATCGGCAGGCCGGGCGCCAAGGCCTCGACCTCATCGATCAGCGCCGCCAGCTGCCGCTCGCGATAGGCAGCGGTCGCCACACTTTCGAGATGAACTGAAACGGCAACCATCGGGCCAGCCTCCGTCTCGACGATGGCGCCGACGGCGCAGCGATCGCCGATGCGCGGCTGCTCGTTGCTATCGTTGAACCAGACGGCTTCACCCGGCAGGCGGATCAGGAAAGCATCCTTGAGCGCAACCGAGGCCATCAGCGCGTTGCCGTGAAAGCCCTCCTCGTTGAAATCATCGCGGCAGTAGGAGCGCTCGATTTCGGAGCCGAGGCTGAGCTCCAGGAACTCGACGCCATAGGCATGGTTCATACCGAGCTGAGCAGCGATCACGGCCGTGGGGTCACGCTGTTCGGTGC
>NZ_JAELTU010000304.1 GCF_016429015.1 Rhizobium sp. ASV20 | reverse complement strand
CGCTTGATTTGACGCCGCCGAACGGCATTTGCGGCTCGTCTGCCACTGTCGCCTCGTTGATGTGGCAGATACCGGTCTCGATACGCTTTGCGACGATGAGCGCCTGATTGATGTCGCGGCTGAATACTGCGGACGACAAGCCATATTCATTGTCATTGGCGACGGTGATCGCCTCATCGATGCTCTCGACACGGATAATCGCGGCGAGCGGACCGAAGCTTTCCTCCCGGTAGATGCGCATGGCAGGCGTTACCTGATCGATGATGGTCGCATCGATCAATGTGCCGCGCGCTTGCCCGCCGCAGACGATCACCGCCCCTTTCTGCGTGGCATCCTCCACGAGGGCGCGAACACGTCTTGCCGCTTCCGTCGTAATCATCGTTCCGAGCGGCGTGTTGCCGTCGCGCGGATTGCCCGCGACAAGTGTCCGCGCCTTCGTCTTGAACTTTTCGACAAACTCGTCGGCAATCGCTTCCATCAGAATGATGCGTTCGGTCGACATGCAGATCTGGCCCTGGTTCATGAAGGCACCGAAGGCAGCGGCCCGCACTGCCTCATCAATATCGGCATCGGCCAGCACGATGAACGGCGCCTTGCCGCCAAGCTCCAGCAGGCACCGTTTGAGATGCCGGGCCGAGACTTCGGCGATGAGACGGCCAACGCGCGTCGAGCCGGTAAAATTGATCCGGCGCACGGCTGGATGCGCGATCAACGTTTCAACGATTGCAGCGGCATCCTTGGGGGCATTCGTGATGACATTCACGACCCCGGCCGGGAAACCCGCATCACGCATAACCTCACCGATAAGGCAGTGAGTTCGAGGGCAAAGCTCGGATGCCTTCAGGATCACCGTATTGCCGCAGGCAAGCGGCATGGCGATCGACCGTACGCCGAGAATGATCGGCGCATTCCAAGGGGCAATCCCAAGGCAGACGCCGGCCGGCTGACGTACGGCCATTGCGAGACTGCCCTGTTCGCTGGAGGGGATGATTTCGCCTGAAACCTGCGTCGTCATGGCGGCTGCCTCGCGCAAAATGTCGGCTGCGAGATCACAATTGATGGCAGCCCAGAGCGCGGTCGCTCCGGTTTCGCCGACCATCGCTGCAACGAAATCCGCCCGACGTGCCGTCAGAATGTCGGCCGCCTTGTTGAGACATATCCGGCGCTCACCAGGTCCGGCCTGCGACCAGGCAGGAAAAGCCGCCGCTGCCGCTGAGGCTGCACGAGCGGCATCCGCCACCGAAGCCGCCGGCGCGATTGTGGCAACATCGCCGGTCGCCGGGTCGATGCATTCGAATGTGGCGGCGTCCAAGGCATCGGACGCTTCATTATCGATCAGCAGTTTTGCCACGAACATCGCGATCGTCCGCTTTTGGGCAGGCACCGCCTGCAGTTTTTTGGGTGGGAGAGGCACGCAGCCCGGCGCGGCGAGATGGAACCGCAAGCGCCTGATCGTTCCTGTCGAGGCCTCCTCCCAAAGGCTCATGGGAAGAGATTACGTGGTTACCGAAAGCTTTGAATGTGATTTTCTGGGTTAATATTGCAAATATCTGGCAATCATGTCATCGGTTCGTCATACCACACTGGGGAGAGTGCGTTGGTTTCCGACAGCGGCATTCATCTGCATGCACGAGGAGAATGGCGCGAACCGTCATTGACGCTTCGGACGATCCGTTTCCAGAAGGGCCTATATGCCCAGTTTCATCATCTCTACGTGCTGAAAACGGGAACAGCGACGTTGGCGCAGGAGGGAGAAGAGCCAAGACCGCTGCAGACACCGACCATCGCCTATATGCCGCCGCAGTCGCGCTGCGAGCTTAATATGGCCGCCGGAGCGGCGGGCTTCATCATTGGTGCCTCACCGCAAGTTATCGTCGACGCAATCGGTGATCGCGCAGAATCCTACGCGCTCAGAATTTTTAGCGAACAGCCATGGTTCATGGCCGAGCCGGATGCCGGAGCCGTCGACGAGCTGCAGCCGCTGGTGGCTGGTTTCGTGCGCGAACTCGGCGATCCCTCCCGTGCGTCCTGGATGGCGATTGCAGCCTATATGCGTCTCATCCTGCTGGTGCTCTGGCGAATGGATGGCGCTCACACGGCCGAACAGCGCGGACGCGGTGGCGGTGCATCGGTGCTGCAGAGATACCGGCAACTTGTGGAGATCGGCTTTCGCCAGCATCGGTCGATTGCAGATTATGCCCGGGAACTCGGCGTGACCACAGATCGGCTTCATTCCATCTGTCGCAGCGAACTTGGCCGTTCGCCGGTTCAGTTGCTGCATGAACGGGTCGTCCAAGAGGCGAAACTGCGGCTGGAACGTTCGACACGTACCGCCCAGGAGATTTCCGACGCGCTCGGCTTTCGCGATCCGACCTATTTCAGTCACTTCTTCAAGAAGAAGACCGGGTTCGCGCCTGCAGCTTACCGCGACCTCGCGCGCCAGAGCGAGGCCTCCGATGTCACTCTATCTTCAGGCTATGCCGACTGGCCCTGACATTGGGCCATCGCAATACCGGTCAAACGATCAGCCCCTTCATTGGCATGACGTGGTCGGAACCGGGGAAAACGTCACGCGCCAACACGGCCGGTGACGCGCCGAGCAGATCAACGGCAATTCCCTTGATGACCGCACGCAAGTCGGTCGTGGCGGCCAGATCTCGGCCATCGCGCAACTGTGCCGTCTTGAGACCCGGCCAATCTGCGATCACCCGGCCGCCCTTGATCGCGCCACCGGCCAGGAAAGCCGTCGTTCCAGTGCCATGATCGGTGCCTTCCGTGCCGTTGACCTGCGCGGTGCGGCCGAATTCGGTCGCAACGACAATCGCCGTGTCCTTCCAGGCAGGACCGAGTTCCTGCTGGAACGCTGTAAGCGAATTGTCGAGGCCCACAAGCAATTTGTTCAGCCGATCGACTTCGCCGGCATGGGTATCCCAGCCTTCGAAGGCAAGGGCAGCGACGCGGGGGCCATCATCCTGCGCCAGCAGGCGCGCAGCGCCTCTGGCCATCTGTTCCATGCCCGTGGGATCGCCCGGACCACCTCTTGCCTTGACGTCGAGGCCGGCAGCGATCTTGCCGGTGGAAATGCCTTCGGCCAGGATTTTTGCGAAAAGCGGATCGGTGTGGTTGTAGAGGTCCATCAGCCGAGGCGGCAGATCGACGCTCACGGGCTGAAGATTGGACGGCGACCAGCCAAGCACCGGCGCCTTGCCTCGAATGACAAGCGGCGCATTGGCGCCAACGGACAATCCACGAATCGCCGAGGCGCCGGGCGAAACCTTGTCTCCCTTGGGTAGTCCCTCAAGCATCCGGTTCAGCCAGCCGGACTCGACACGGCCAGGCATTTCATAACCGGATTCCAGCACGTCCTGACCGTCGAAATGTGATCGGTCGCGGTAGGGTGTCGCACTGGCATGGACGACAGCGGCCTGCCCCGCCCGGTAAAGCCCGTTGAAATTCGGCATCGAGGGATGCAGGGCAAAGAAGCTGTCGAGCGGCAGCGCCGCATGCGGACCACTCGTCGTCATGGCGATCGATTGCCGCAAAGCCTGATAATCGGGGTCTCCGATAGGTGGGACGGCCGTCAATCCGTCGAGCGCCCCGCGCAGGATAATGGTGATGAAGCGCGGATCACGGCCACCGGCGGCATGAGCGAAGCGAGGGATAAAGGCCCAGGCGAACAATGCACCGGATGCACCAAGGACTGCGCGGCGAGTAGGGGTCATCAATTCGCAAGTCATGATCAACGCCTTTGAAATTCGGGAGAGAGATAAGCGATCGCCAGACCCTGGCTGCGGGTCTCCGCACGCGACACGGCCTGCAAGGTTTCCTTCGAAAGCAGCGGCCCCAGACTGTCGGACACGAAGCGGCGCGGATCGATTTGCGGCGGCACCGCATTCGCGATCATGTTGGCGACATCCATCCGCATGCTGAGGCTCTCGCTGGAAGCCCACACATCTGCCGTATCAGCAAACCCGTTCGGCCCGGCGGGCGCCCAGAATGGCTGCCCCATGGCATTCAAGGTACCGAGAATGACATTCGGCTTCGGCGTCTCGCCACTTGCCCGCAGAAGCGCGATCATGAATTCAAGCGGCGAGCGAACTTTGGACAAGGTGGGGTTCCAGGCCTCTTCGGAGCCGAGGAGCGCGCGATAGACAGCCGAGAGATCGCCATCAGTCTTGCTAAAGGTGGCAGCAACCGTCTGCACCAGTGCCGGCGGCGGCGTGTCGGCAACGAAATGCCGGACAAGCTTGGTCGCGATATGCTGCGCGGTCGCGGGATGGCGGGCAAGATCCCGCAGCGCTTCGCGCCCCTGCCCGACGCCATTGTCGGCATAGGTAAGACCGAGGAGCGTCTGATCGCCGGGCTCATGTGCGCCCGCATTGAAGACGAAAGTGCCGGGAGCGCCGAGCCTTCCTTCGGCGCGCACCACCGTCCAGCCGGTGATGATCTTGGCAAGCGTCGTGACATCTGTCTGCGTATAGCCGCCATTGACGCCAAGGGTGTGAAGCTCCAGCGTTTCGCGGGCAAGGTTCTCGTTCAGGCCGCGCTTCTTGTTGGCGTTGGCCTTCGAGTTCGGACCGATCGACTGCTGATTGTCGAGATAGCCGAGCATGGCCGG
>NZ_JAELTU010000303.1 GCF_016429015.1 Rhizobium sp. ASV20 | reverse complement strand
ATCTCCAGGTGGGAGCCGACGCGGATGCGGGTCGGTGCATCGTTTTCGCCGACGTCGGAGAACAGAAAGAGGGTAAGCAGCGCTCGTCCTCTGGAGGTGACATTCACCCGCCAGGCGAAGAAATCGCTTCGCTCATTGGGATCGCCGTCTTCGCCGGGAAAACTCAAGTCGACGTGCCAGCCGGCGTCGCCCGGGTCGTCCGGATGCGGAAAGCGTACGGGAAAGGTGCCGAGACCATCCCGCGGCAGCCATCTGCCCGGTCCGGCCAATTGGTCGAAGGCGGCGTGGAGAATAGGCATGTTGGCGATCGTGCTGAATGGTTCGCCGCCATAGCCCGGTAATCTGACGACTGGAAACGTCCAGCTTGCGGGATCGTGCTCGCTGCAGGGAAGATCGCGCCACATGATGGCGCGTGCCTCTGCAGCCTGCTGTTGTGAGAACGCATCATCGATGCGTACAAAGCCATGTTCGATGAAGTTATTCAGCCGTGCATCGGAAAGCGCAGCCTGATGCTGTTGCTTGGATGGCATGATCTCTCTCAATCATCGTGCCGCATTCGCCCTTCGTGGCTGGGCATACGGCTGTTTAGGCATAGACCAACCTGCGGCATCGCGGCCGCTGAGGCGGTCTCATCTTCATTGGCTTTCAGCCACGAGATCAGCGGCTTATGAAGAAGACCGAAGCGATGTTGAGAATGCTCATCATGCCGGCAGGGTAGTCGGCGCTGCCGGCATGGTCAATATCACTCGACTTAGAGCTCCGACTTGATGTCACCCATGCGGTTCCAGGCATCGAGGCCAGCGATCTTGTAGGCTTCAGCGAGGGTCGGATAGTTGAAGGTGTTTTCGACGAAATATTCGACGGTGCCTTTGAGGTTCAGCACGGCCTGGCCGATATGCACAAGCTCGGTTGCACCTTCGCCGACGATATGGACGCCGAGCAGCCGGCGCGTCTTCAGCGAGAAGATCATCTTCAGAAGGCCGGTGTCGAGGCCCATGATGTGGCCACGCGAAGTCTCGCGGAAGCGGGCGATGCCACACTCATAGGGGATATGCCGGTCCTTCACCTCTTCTTCGGAAAGGCCGCAGGTGGAAATTTCCGGCACGGCATAGATGCCGTAAGGGAAGTATTTCGGCGGCTCCTTGGCAATCGCGCCGACGGCGACGCGCGCCGCGATACGGCCCTGTTCCATGGAGGTCGAGGCAAGGCTCGGGAAGCCGACGACGTCACCGGCGGCGAAGATGTGCGGAACCTTCGTGGCGAAAGTCTCCGGATTGACGCTCAGGCGGCCGCGATTGTCGGCTTCGAGGCCGGCGGCTTCAAGGTTGAGCGTATCCGTCGCGCCCATGCGGCCGGCGGCGAAAAGGACCATGTCGGTGGTGATGCGACGGCCATTGTCGAGCGTCAACTCCACCTTGCCGTTCGGCAGGCGCTCCACCTTCTCGGCCTTCTGGCCGAGCAGCAGCTTCATGTTGCGATCGCGCAGCTGGTAGATGAAATCCTCGACGATTTCCTTGTCGATGAAGTCGAGCATGGTGGATTTCGGATCGATCAGCGTCACCTGCGTATCGAGCGCGCTGAAGATGGTGGCGTATTCGATGCCGATGACGCCCGCGCCGATAACAACCATCGACCGTGGCAGTTCCTCGATCTCCAGCAGCTCGTCGCTATCGAGCACGGTTTTGTTGTCGAAGGGCATGTAATCGGGACGAAACGGCTTTGTACCGACCGCGAGCAGGATGCTGGCGGCGGATACGGTCACCACCTCGCCATCATCCTTGACGATCTGCATGGTCTGGGGATCGACGAAGCTCGCTTTGCCGCGAATATGTTGAACTCGGTTGCGCGCAAACTGATGTTCCAGCACTTCGACTTCATGGTCGAGCGTGATCAGCAGGCGACGGCGCAGGTCCTCGGCGCTGATCTCCTGCTTCACGCGGTAGGCGCGGCCATAGAAGCCGCGCTCGCGCCAGCCGGAGAGGTTGAGCGCGGTTTCACGCAACGTCTTGGAGGGGATGGTGCCGGTATGGACCGAGACGCCGCCGACGCGCTTGCCTTGCTCTATGACGAGCACCTTCTTGCCGAGTTTGGCGGCCTGAATGGCGCCTCTGCGGCCGGCGGGGCCGCTACCCACGACTAGGAGATCGAATTGGTCCATCGGGAAGCCTCGGATGATTGGATAGGGAATCAATGTCGCAACGCAACATGCTCCGTCAACCGGTAGCTGCTCAATGTTACAGAATATCTAACGGGGAGGTCTCGTTCTCAGGAGGAGGAGAGGCCAAGCCAGGGTTCCAGCTTCTCGAAGGTGCGGTCCATCGCATAGGCGCGCAGGAAGGAAAGCGAGACGTGCCCGTAGATGATCGACATCTGGTGCTCCGCAGTCGTCTCGTTCGTCTTCGCGATGGCGGCAAGATAAAGCGCGGAGGCAAGCCCGGTACGGTCCGAGCCCGCCTGGCAATGGATGAGAATCGGCTTCGGCGCATCGCGCATGATTGCGACCAGCTGCTCGGCCTGAGCTTGCGTCAGCTCGCGAGCCGACGACATGCGGAAATCGATATGGTTGATATCGAGCTGCTTGGCCTCGGCAATCTCGTTGTCGTACCAATGATGGCCGCTATTGTCGCCGCGCAGATTGATGATGGTCTTGATGCCATATTGCTTCTGAAACTGAGCTATCGTCTCTGCGGAGGGCTGCGAGGAGCGATAGACTTCGCCGGCAATGACGGGGTGGAAGTTCGACGTCCAGACCATATGGGCATAGAAGCCGCCGGCGGTCGCCGCGAACCCTCCGACGAGAACGGCCGCAACGCGTGCCACACGGCGGAGGTAACCAGCAAGCGTCGATGATGTCTTCTGCATATGATCTCCGGATCGGCCGCACCCTCAAACGAATAGGCCAAATCAAAACAATAGCTTCCGTCGGCAGATGCGCCGATTTGGATCCATTATTTCTTCTGCCAGATCATCCTGACGCCGAACTGAAAAATGAAAACCGGACCGAACGGACGGAACGAGCTGATTTTAGGAGCAGATATGGAATTTTTAAGGTGAGAATATTGAAATATATTAATACGGCATTGCTGTACTTTGGCGCAATACTTTGCAGATCGAATAGCGACTTCAGATCAGCCGCAATGCTCGGAAGCTGACGTGTCCGTTCTTGCCGATGATAATATGATCGTGAACGGTAATACCCAAAGGCTTGGCCGTATCGATGATCGTCTTGGTCATCTCGATGTCGGCGCGAGAGGGCGTCGGATCCCCCGATGGATGGTTGTGGACAAGGATGACGGCCGACGCAGAGAGCTCCAGCGCCCGCTTGACGACTTCGCGTGGGTAGACAGGCGTGTGATCGATGGTGCCGAACCCCTGAATCTCATCCGCAATCAGGGCGTTCTTCTTGTCGAGGAATAACAGCCGGAACTGCTCGCGTGCCTCGTGCGCCATGGCCGTATGGCAATAATCGATCAGCGCTTTCCAGGAGGATAGCACGGGCTTGCCTGCCAATTCGCTCTTCAGCATGCGCTGCGCGACGCTAGCCACCAGTTTCAGGTCGAGGGCCACGGCATCACCGACACCCTTGACCTCGGTCAACAGATTGACGGGAGCGCCGAATACGCCGCCGAGCGTTCCGAAACGGGCAAGCAGCGCCTTGGCGATCGGCTTGGTGTCACGGCGCGGAATGAGCCGGAAAAGCAGCAATTCGAGAATTTCGTAGTCGGCAAGCGCCGCGTCGCCGCCGTCGCGATATCGGTTTCGCAACCGTTCGCGGTGGCCGTGATAGTCGGCCTCGGCCTGGGCAGGCATGGGCTTCGCCGACTTTGTCGGGAAGAACAAGCGCTCGTCGAAAAGAGGAGCCTCTTCCAAAGCCTCCGCAGTCCCACCGCCGTCTAGGGGCATGTCTCCATGTCCAGTGGAAGGAGCGGGACGCTTCGCCATGAATTATCCCTGCAACGGCGGCAGGCCGGGGCGATCGAGACCGCCGGGCGACAGGGTGAAGATCTCGCAGCCCGTCGCGGTCACGCCGACCGTGTGTTCGTATTGAGCCGAGAGCGAACGGTCACGCGTGACGGCAGTCCAGCCATCACCCAGCACCTTCACATGCGGCTTGCCGAGATTGATCATCGGCTCGATGGTGAAGATCATGCCTTCGCGCAGCTCCGGTCCGTCGCTTGCGCGGCCGTAATGCAGGATGTTCGGCGAATCATGGAAGAGGCTGCCGACGCCATGGCCGCAGAAGTCGCGAACGACCGAGCATCGCTCACCTTCGGCATAGATCTGGATTGCTTCGCCGATGGCGCCGGTGCGAGCACCTGGGCGTACAGCGGCAATGCCCCGCATCAGGGATTCGTAGGTCACTTCGAGAAGCCGCTCGGCCGAGCGCTTGATCTCGCCGACCGGGTACATGCGGCTGGAATCGCCGTGCCAGCCATCAAGCACATAGGTTACGTCGATATTGACGATATCGCCTTCGCGCAGCGGCTTATCGTTGGGAATGCCGTGACAGACGACATGGTTGATCGATGTGCAGGAGGATTTCATGTAGCCGCGATAGTTCAGCGTCGCCGGATAGGCGCCGTGATCCATGCCGAATTCGAAAACGAAGCGATCGATGGCGTCGGTCGGCACGCCGGGTTCGACGATGGCGGCGAGTTCATCGAGGCAACGGGCGGTCAGCTGGCATGCTTTGCGC
>NZ_JAELTU010000302.1 GCF_016429015.1 Rhizobium sp. ASV20 | reverse complement strand
ATCCTGCAGCTCGGCAAGCTGCGCCATCAGCGCCTTGTTGCCGGCGGCGAGCGCACGCTCCTGCGGCATGGCGGAGAGATGCGAAACCGCAGACTGGCTGAGCAGCTGGAACGCATCCAGCAGCTGTCTTTGCCGCAGGCTCAGCTCCTTACGGCCGGCAAAGCCGCGATGGATCTGCGGCAACCACGCCATATAGAGATCCCATACCGCAGCGCCGCTGCGCTCCACAGCCCCGCCCTTCTCAAGAATTGTGCCGAGCATATTGGCAAGGATCGCAGCGCCCGGCGGCGGCAGACGGCCAAGCTCGCGCGCCGCACGCGCCACGATCTTGGGCTGAGCCTTGGCGCTCGCATAAAAGGCTTGCGCCGACGCGTTGAAGCGTTGGTCGACGCGACCGCCGGCGTAGGCACGGCAGGCGGCAAGAAGATCGGTCAGGGCTGCATCATTCATTCGGTCTGTCTCGGGGGAATTGCTTGACGGCGGGGATCGATACAAGATTTCGGGGACAGCATTGCTGATAAACCGACATTGATATAGCGATCTTGGCCGCACATCCTAGGCATTTCCCCCGATTTGGGTTGACTTTGCCGGGCTTTTCCTGTTTATCGCCCGCAATCTGCGACGAGCACAAGCCTCCGAGCCACCGACCGGGACCCATAAAGGTATAAAGAGATCCCGGAGGTCAACACCCGACAGCGCGATGCGCCCTCGGGTGGTTTTTGGCTTTGCGTCTTGTTTTCGTCATGGAAAAGCACGACGTTTTCGGGCAACGAGCCGCGCATATGCGCAAATCCAAAGCTCCAGGCGATCGATAAGGAAGAACTGATGTTTGAAAACCTCCAGGACCGTCTTGGTTCCATTCTGAATGGACTGACAGGCCGCGGCGCGCTTTCGGAAGCCGATGTTTCCGCAGCACTCCGCGAGGTTCGCCGCGCGCTTCTCGAAGCCGACGTGGCACTGGATGTCGTTCGCTCCTTTACCGACCGCGTTCGCGAAAAGGCTGTCGGCGCTGAAATCCTGAAGTCGATCAAGCCCGGCCAGATGGTCGTCAAGATCGTCCATGACGAGCTGATCGAAATGCTCGGCGGCGAAGGCGTGGGCATCGATCTCAATGCGCCTGCCCCGGTCGTCGTCATGATGGTCGGTCTGCAGGGCTCAGGTAAGACGACGACGACGGCGAAAATCGCCAGCCGCATGACGAGCCGCGACCGCAAGAAGGTCCTGATGGCCTCGCTCGACACGCGCCGCCCGGCCGCGCAGGAGCAGCTGCGCCAGCTCGGCGTGCAGACGGGCGTCGACACGCTTCCGATCATCGCTGGTCAGTCGCCGACCGATATTGCCGCCCGCGCCGTGCAGGCCGCCAAGCTCGGCGGCCATGACATCGTCATCCTCGACACCGCCGGCCGTACGCATATCGACGAGCCGCTCATGGTCGAGATGGCGGATATCAAGAAGAAGTCCAATCCGCACGAAATCCTGCTGGTCGCCGATAGCTTGACCGGTCAGGACGCCGTCAATCTCGCCCGCAACTTCGACGAACGCGTCGGCATCACCGGCCTCGTGCTGACCCGTATGGACGGCGACGGTCGCGGCGGTGCGGCCCTTTCGATGCGCGCAGTGACCGGCAAGCCGATCAAGCTGATCGGCGTCGGCGAAAAGATGGGCGAGCTGGAAGAATTCCATCCCCGCCGCATCGCTGACCGCATCCTCGGCATGGGCGACATCGTCTCGCTCGTCGAGAAGGCAGCCGAGAATATCGACGCCGAAAAGGCAGCCGCCATGGCTGCCAAGATGGCCAAGGGCAAGTTCGATCTGAACGATCTCGCCGACCAGCTCGGCCAGATGCAGAAGATGGGCGGCATGGGCGGCATCATGGGCCTGATGCCCGGTATGTCCGGCATGAAGGACAAGATGGCTGCAGCCGGCCTGAACGACAAGCTTTTCGGCCGCCAGCTCGCCATCATCTCCTCGATGACCAAGGCCGAGCGCGCCAACCCCGACCTCTTGAAGCATTCCCGCAAGAAGCGCATCGCCGCCGGTTCCGGCACAGACGCCTCCGACATCAACAAGCTTCTGAAGATGCACCGCCAGATGGCGGACATGATGAAGATGATGGGCGGCAAGGGCAAAGGCGGCATGATGAAGCAGCTGATGGGCGGCCTTGCCGGCAAGATGGGCCTCGGCGGCGGTATGGGCGGCATGCCCGACCTGTCGAACATGGACCCCAAGCAGCTTGAAGCCCTGCAGAAGCAGGCCGAAGCCGCCGGCCTCGGCCGTCCCGGCGGCCTGCCGGGCCTCGGCGGCGGCGGTGGCCTGCCCGGTCTGGGTGGAGCCAAGCTCCCCGGCCTCGGTGGTGGTTTCCCGGGCCTTCCCGGTTTGCCGAAGGGTGGAAAGAAGTGAGATCGGTCAGAACGTCGCTTGTGCTGATTTGCATGGTGTCGGCTCTTGCGCCGATGAACGCAGTTGCTGCAAGCAAGGACAAGCAGGCTACGAAAGTCGATCAACGGACTTTCGACTTCTGTAAAGCAAAGGACGGCGGCTTCGTAAAAATCAACGATTGCCTGCCAACTGCGCAAGTGGCGTTCACCACCATGGATGCTATTGCCAATGCATTCGGTTCCAAGGCGCAGCCATTGCTGGACAAATGCCTTGAGCTCAATGAAAAAGATATCGTCGGTGCTGCGACTTGTTCGATGGAGGCAATCAGGGCTGCCGTTGAACTGAAAAATAAGCTGCCTGAAGGCGCCAAGCTGGACGACGAGCTTTTCAACACGATAGCAGATGACAGCAAATTGAAGATTGTGACAGCCGCCATATCCAACGCTCAGGAACTCTTCCCTGAGGTGAGGTTGTGGGGCGGCAATTTCTATAAACCGTACAAGCTATAGGATCGCCCCCATGATTGATCCAGACATCAAAGCCCAATTGGGCAACTATCGCCAGTCGATCGACAATATCGATGCCGCACTGGTGCACATGCTGGCCGAACGCTTCCGCTGCACGAAGGAAGTGGGCGTGCTGAAGGCCAAGTACGAGCTGCCGCCGGCTGATCCGGCGCGCGAAGAATACCAGATCGAACGCCTGCGCCGTCTGGCAAAGGACGCCAATCTGGACCCGGATTTCGCCGAGAAGTTCCTGAACTTCGTCATCAAGGAAGTCATCCGGCATCACGAACAGATCGCTGCCGATCTGAAGGCGTGATCCCGAAATGCGTGCAGCGGCTTATCGAGAGAGCGCCGGCGACACGTACCATAGAAACGAACATGCCGCCCAAACGAAGCGGTCAAGAAAAGCCTAAGGAGAATTAACATGGCACTGAAAATTCGTCTCGCCCGCGGTGGCTCCAAGAAGCGCCCGTACTACCACGTTGTTGTTGCCGACGCTCGCTCGCCGCGCGACGGCCGTTTCCTGGAGACGCTCGGCTCCTGGAACCCGATGCTTGCCAAGGACGACGCCAAGCGCGTTGAACTGAAGGCCGAGCGCATCAAGCATTGGCTCGACCACGGCGCACAGCCGACCGACCGCGTTCTGCGCTTCCTCGCTGAAGCTGGCATCGCAACGCGCGACGCCAAGAACAACCCGGAAAAGGCAAAGCCGGGCAAGCGCGCTCAGGAGCGTGCTGCCGAGAAGGCACAGAAGGCTGCTGACGCCGCTGCTGCTGCTTCTGAATAATCGGTCCTTGTGACTGTCAAAAACGGGCGGCATGGCAACATGCCGCCCGTTTTTTGTTTCCCATCGGCGGGCGTTCAGCCTATGAGAGAACCCAATCGCAGCGCCGCGCGCCCTATATGATGCGCAAAGGTTGCTGTGACATTTTAGATCTGCCGCGTAGTTTTGTCCTAAGATCGATTCCGATTTAAGGATGTACGCAGCGATCCCGGCAATCGGCGAAGAGACCATGACGAAACTGCAAAACCCGGTATTGATGGCCACCATCGGCGCAGCTCAGGGCTTGAGAGGCGAGGTGCGCGCCCGCGCCTACACCTCGGATCCGGCCGCGCTCGGCGATTACGGCCACCTGCACAGCATGGACGGTCGCAGTTTCGAAGTTTTGGAAATCCGCGAAGCCAAGAACGTCGTCGTGGTGCGCTTCCGCGGCGTCAACGACCGCAATGCCGCCGAGGCGCTCAACGGACTGGAACTCTATATCGAGCGCGACAATCTGCCGGATGACGAGCTCGACGACGATGAATTCTTCTATACCGATCTCGAAGGCCTGGAAGCCGTAGACGATGAAGGCACTGGCTACGGCACGGTCAGCGGCGTCTATGACTTCGGCGCCGGCGACCTCCTGGAATTGAAGGGGCCGGGCAAGCGCCCGGTGCTGATCCCCTTCTCCGAGGCCGCCGTACTCGAAATCGACCTCGAGGGTGGAAAGATTTTAATCGATCCGCTGGCCGCAGGCCTGATCGACAATCCAGACGACCTCATCGGCAAGCCGGAAAATCCGGAAAGACCCGAGAAGCCGCAGGGCAAGCCGAAGAAGTGATCCTCGTTGGAAAGTGACCGCGCCATGAGTTTCCGGGCGACCATTCTGACGCTTTATCCCGAGATGTTTCCCGGCCATCTCGGCACGTCGCTTGCCGGCAAGGCAATGGAACGCGGCCAGTGGACGCTCGATACCCTGCAGATCCGCGATTTTACCAACGACAAGCACCGCACCGTCGACGACACGCCGGCCGGCGGCGGCGCCGGCATGGTGCTGAAACCTGACGTGCTTGCCCGTGCTATCGATCATGCCAGTGAAAACGACAACCGC
>NZ_JAELTU010000301.1 GCF_016429015.1 Rhizobium sp. ASV20 | reverse complement strand
CTAGAAGCCCTTGGCTATCCGGCACCGGGCTTTTCGTCGAAGAGCTGGGATGTGTTCGCGGCTCCGGGTGCGCCGGAGATGGATTTCATCTTCACCGTTTGCGACAGCGCAGCCGGCGAAGCGTGTCCGGTCTGGATCGGTCATCCGATGACCGCCCACTGGGGCGTCGAAGATCCCGCCGCTGTGTCTGGTCTGGATATCGACAAGAAGCGCGCCTTCGTCCAGGCTGCTCGGTTTCTCAAGAACCGGATTCTCGCCTTCGTGAACTTGCCGCTGGCTTCCATCGATCGAATGGCGCTTGAGGCCAAGCTTCGCCAAATCGGCGCCATGGAAGGCGCGACGTCACTGCCGGGAAAGTCGGCCTGATGTCCACCTTCGAACGATACCTGACGGTCTGGGTTCTCCTGTGCATTGCGGTCGGCGTCTCCCTTGGCCACATGATGCCTGACCTATTCCACGCCATCGGCGCCGCCGAGATCGCAAAGGTCAATATCCCGGTTGCGATCCTGATCTGGCTAATGATCATCCCGATGCTCCTGAAGATCGATTTCCGATCGCTGGCGCAAGTCGGGTCCTATTGGCGAGGGATCGGCGTCACGCTGATCATCAACTGGGCAATCAAGCCGTTTTCAATGGCGCTTCTGGGATGGCTGTTCGTCGGCTGGCTTTTTAGGCCCTATCTGCCGGCCGGCCAGATCGACTCCTATATCGCAGGCCTGATCATCCTCGCTACGGCGCCCTGCACGGCTATGGTCTTCGTCTGGAGCAATCTGACGCGCGGAGAGCCGCTGTTCACCCTATCGCAGGTCGCGTTGAACGACGCGATCATGGTCGTGGCGTTCGCTCCGATCGTCGGCTTGCTGCTCGGCCTTTCGGCTATCACCGTGCCGTGGGCGACGCTCGTCCTGTCGGTCGCGCTCTATATCGTCGTGCCTGTCATCATCGCCCAGGTGCTGCGGAGCCGTCTGACAGGCAATGGAACGACCCGCGCTCTCGACGGCTTGCTCGCCAAGCTTCAACCGATGTCGCTTGTCGCGCTCCTCGCAACGCTCGTGTTGCTGTTCGCATTCCAGGGCGAGCAGATCATCGCCCAGCCGGCCATCATCGCATTGCTGGCCGCGCCTATCCTGATCCAGGTCTATTTGAACTCCGGCCTAGCCTATCTCCTGAACCGGATGGCAGGCGAACGCCACTGCGTCGTTGGGCCGTCCGCCCTCATCGGCGCCAGCAACTTCTTCGAGCTCGCAGTCGCCGCCGCCATCAGTCTCTTCGGATTTCACTCGGGTGCCGCCCTGGCAACTGTCGTCGGCGTGCTGATCGAGGTGCCGGTCATGCTGTCCGTCGTCTGGATCGTGAACCGCTCGAAGGATTGGTACGAGGCGTCGCCCGCCGTTGCCCGCAACACCATCATCGAAAGGACCTGACCATGGGCGCAACCATCTATCACAATCCGTCCTGCGGGACGTCTCGCAACGCTCTGGCGCTGATCCGCGCCGCCGGTATCGAGCCCACCGTCATCGAATACCTCCAGAACCCGCCGACGCGCGAT
This sequence comes from Rhizobium sp. ASV20, assembly GCF_016429015.1. GTDB lineage: Bacteria > Pseudomonadota > Alphaproteobacteria > Rhizobiales > Rhizobiaceae > Rhizobium. Next base: position 3,245 of record NZ_JAELTU010000301.1, on the reverse strand, counting down.
CAGCTCGCGACGATGATCGCGGACGCCGGCCTGACCGTTCGCGAAGCGATCCGCGAGAAGGGCACGCCCTATGCCGAACTCGGCCTCGACAATCCGAATCTCACCGACGATCAGTTGCTGGACGCGATGGTCGATACCCCGATCCTGATCAACCGGCCGCTCGTCGTCACGCCGCTCGGCACCAGGCTCTCACGCCCTTCGGAACTCGTGCTCGATATCCTGCCGGCCGACGCCTTCAAGGGGCCTTTCACGAAGGAGGACGGCGAACAGGTTCTCGACCAGGAAGGAAAGCGCGTTGTCTGACACCTTCCCCGCATTGCACGACCGGCATCTTCAGCCCGTCAATCCAGAATCCCTACGGCCAGCGTTCTCGACCCACAAGCCACGGATCCTGATCCTCCACGGATCGCTCCGGGAGATATCGTACAGCCGACTTCTCGCCTTTGAGGTTCGCCGATTGCTCGAGCGCCTCGGATGCGAAGTGTGGATTTTCGATCCGGCGGGATTGCCACTTCCGGATGAAGCGCCAGCCAACCACCCCAAAGTGCAGGAACTGCGTGAGCTTTCGCAATGGTCAGAGGGCCAGGTCTGGATCAGCCCGGAACGGCACGGCGCCATGACTGGGATCATGAAGTCGCAGATTGACTGGATTCCGCTTTCGGTGGGCTCCGTCCGTCCGACCCAGGGCAAAACGCTCGCGGTGATGGAAGTCTCCGGTGGCAGCCAGTCATTTAACGCCGTGAACCAGTTGCGTGTCCTGGGCCGCTGGATGCGGATGATCACCATTCCAAATCAATCTTCCGTCGCCAGAGCTTATCAGGAATTCGACGCCGAGGGCCGGATGAAACCCTCATCCTATTATGACCGGGTCGTCGATGTCTGCGAGGAACTGGTCAAGTTCACCATCCTCACACGCGACGCCTCTTCCTATCTGATCGACCGCTATAGCGAGCGCAAGGAAGAAGCTGCCGAGCTGGAGAAGCGGATCTCGCTCAAGTCGATTTGATGGATCAGACCGTTGCGGTGGCTGGTTGCCGGCAGGATGCAAAGCGCGCATTCGAAGTCAGCTGACTTCGAATGCGTGGCCAAGTTGATGAACGAGCTATACGTCCTCCCTTGGCTCGCGTATTAGGCCAAGCCAGCGCGACCCGCTCTTGATGCATGCCCATTCCCGACCGCGCCATAGCGATCGGCCGAAAGCTACCTGAGGAGACGCTCTATATGACTTGGATTTCAACATATCAGACTGAGCACTTTCCGGGGGTAAAAGCCCTTTGGAGCGAAGCATTTCCAAATGACGCGCCGTGGAATGCTGCTGCCACCTCCATCGCAGAAAAGCTGCGCTTCCAACCCGACTTGATGTTGGTTGCGCTTGAAGACAACCATGTGATCGGTTCCGTGATGGCCGGCTATGAAGGGCATCGCGGATGGATTTCTCGAATTGCCGTGTTGAAATCACACCGAAATCGTGGTGTCGGGCGGGAGCTTTTAGTTGAAGCCGAGCACCGCCTTGCGGCGCTCGGCTGCATTAAAGTCAATTTGCAGGTGGTTGAGTCGAACTCGCAAACGGTTCAGTTCTACGAAAACTCAGGTTACAAAATCGAGCCTAGGATCAGCATGAGCAAGCTTCTCTCGCTCTAGCTTCCCAAATTGGCAAAGGTTGCGTTCCGGACTGGTTCTTATTTGACCGAGATGATGGCAGCCTTCGCGGCAGAGCGAGGAAATTCGGCGGCCCGTCGTTCGGTTCGATATCGACCGTATCAGACTTCAAGCCCTCTTCATCGGTCACGGTGACGGATATCAAGCGACCATAGAATTGGCGCGCGACCGGAACACCGTCGACGGTGATTTCAACACGAGGATGCATGATCAATCCCAAAGGCTGACAAGCCAACGCTCCGCGCTGAAACTCGGTAAGTCGGGCATGAAAATTTCAGTGCCAAGCGGAAGAACCGGACCGAGGGCGGCAAGGCCGCGATTGGTCGAAAGCACCACCTCAACTACGCCCGCCGTCCGTCCGTAGTAATTGAAGCAGGCAATATCGACGGTTCCGCCCTGTCAGGTTGTCTATGTCCTTGCCATGCGATCACCGGAAGAGATTGAGAGGAAAGAACTTGCCCTGCCGAGCGAGCCGCCGGCACACGCCGCCGTTTCGGTTGGCAACCGCTTGAGCGAGATCACATAGGCATTGCGGCGAGCGACCCCGCTGCGTCGTGGAACGACATGTCTTCCTGGACCGACTGCACGGTGAACATGCCGCAAATTAGACCCTCGACGGCATCGCCGCTCACAAGCATCATTTCCGTGCCGGCCAGTGATGCGGCAATGATGCCGTCAGGTTGCGATTGCTCGCCGAACTCTTCGGGAAACAAGACGCCCTGAATCGTCACTTCGTCGGACGTTGGGTCTGTCCATTGTCGCGGATCGAGGGATTGGCCCACCGGCATCTCTACCCAGGGCGTCTTCACCTTGCGCTTGACACCCTGATAGCCAAAGCCCAACGCCTCGAAGGCATCGCCTCCTCGCATCATCGATGTTACACTCGTCATGGCATACCTTTTGGTTGAACAAAAGGACTTTAAATGTCGGAAGGCGAAGGCAGACTCACCACGTCTCTTGTTGTTTCGAGACTAGGGACCCTTTTCGCAATTGTTGTACTTGTCGGGTATGTGCTTTGGGACATGTTTAGTGAGACTACCGCCCTTAGCAGGCTATCGGCGACAGCAAGTATCTTCCACTACACGCAGAGATGTGATGCCGATGGCAATCTGATTGCCTCCGGATCGCCCAATTGTGTCGACCTTAACCACTACATGTTCGTGCACGGTTCGATCGATAAGGCCTTCCGCAGAACATGCGCAGGCAAGACCGCAGAGATGCTAACCTTCGAGAAGGGCATCGTCGGGACGTTCGAAATCAACCTTGTCCAAAAAATGTTAGCGTCTCGAAGCCGAGGGGAGCCCAGTCCTCCTTGCTAGATTTCTCCGACCGGCGCGCGCGCAAGACACCTGAAAACCAACACCAGAAACTGCAAAGCATAGCCTCCGAGCATCATTGATGTAACGCCCGCCATGATCTACCTTTAATTGAGCTTTCGGGAAAATTGGATTGTCCAGGACCCTGATGGGGCTAACGCACCGATCAGGTGAGGCGACGATCATTCGTGAGCCGCTGCAATCAGGAGGCCAGCCCGAGCAAATCACGGCAGCTTCCGCCATAACGAGGCATCGAGATCAATCTAAAGG
>NZ_JAELTU010000300.1 GCF_016429015.1 Rhizobium sp. ASV20 | reverse complement strand
CACGGAAGATCTCGGCAAGATAGGCCGATTCGTTAAAGGCGAGGCCGGCGATCGCCGCGAATGCGGGCGTAAGGACATCCTTGGTGCGAAAATCGAACAACTCCCCTGCCCCAGGCAAGGTCAAGGAGATGCGGGGATAAAGCACGGCGAGCAGTCCCCAGAAGACAAGCTGCGTATAGACCGGCGTGCCGCGAAAGAACCAGACCCAAAGCCAGCTCAGCACGGATAGAACCGGGTTGCCGGAATCCCGCATGATGACCAGCGTGCCGGCGATCGCGATCGACACCGCCATCGCCACCACGGTAATGACCAGCGTCCAACCGACCCCTCGGACGATCTGCTGGTCAAACAGATATTGAATGACAATATCCCAATGAAAGTTGGGGTTGGTGGCGACGCTGTTTGCGACGCCCAATGCGATCGCGACAAGGCAGGCCGTCAGCACCCATCGACCGTAGTGGCGCACCGGTATTGGCTTGTTCAACTCAATCGCTTCATTCTGGATTTGCGATGTCATGCTGTTATTCCCTTTGTCGCGATCATCCGGAACGGCAAGCGTTCTCCAGGCCGCCTCCGGATAATGCTGGGCGACCTATTCCGAAACCTTCGGGTTGACCTCAGCCTTGTCGACGGCTGCGGACACGATGCCCCACTTCGTCAGGATCTTTTGATAGGTTCCGTCCGCGATGAGTTGATTGATCGCATCCGCAACCAATTGAGCCCAGGCGGTCTGGCCCTTGGCGACAGCGATCCCGTTTGGCGACGGATAGGTGATCGCACCGATCGTTTCGAGCTGCCCGTTGGTCTGTTTGACAGCATAGCCGATATTGGTCGAACCGGCATAAACGGCGTCGACCGCGCCATTGATGAGGCGCGTCACGAGATCGGTCTGCTTGGGCATGGAGATCAATTCGATCGCCTTCTTCTTAGCGGCCACGCAATCATCGCTAAAGCCCTTGACGGCTTTTTCGCCCGTGGAACCGGTTTGAACGCCAACGGCCTTTCCACATGGATCGTCCGGATTGAATCTGGTGGGATTGCCGGCCTGGATCGCCCACTGCTTGCCGGCGTTGAAGTAGCTGATGAAGTCGACTGCCTTGTAGCGCTCGTTGGTGATCGTGAAAGCGGATATGCCAAGGTCATAGCGTGGACCGATGGCCGGCAGGATGCTGTCGAATTGTGCCGTCAGAAATTCGAGCTTGAGGCCGAGCTTCTGCGCGATCGCCTTGGCAAGGTCGACGTCGATACCCTCGGGGGTCTGGCCATCGTCGCCGCCCAGGAATTCTGCGGGGGGATAGGTGGTATCGGAGCCGATGGTCAATACGCCCTTCGCTGCGATCTCCTTTGGTAGTCGCGCGATGAGCGAACTGTCCTTGGAGATGGAAGCGGCGTCAAAGTCGTCGGCGGCGTACGCAAGCGGCGATGCAAGCGAGAGCGGAAGGGCAAGCAAAGCGGGTACGAGCTTCGCAAACGTGATGCGTCGGAATGTCTGTGGCATGGTCCTGTTCCCTTGTCTGGAGATCCTGCCTTGCCTCGTTGTGTTTTGCCGAGGTCTCGTTGGCATTGCCGCGATAGTATGATTTCGCATGGATAGAACAAGGCAAGCCACCGCATGACATGATGCGTCAGAATTATGAACTTGAGCGGATCAGCGGGATTCCATCAGCGCCGTTATAAAGTCGCGCACGAGCAGCGACTTGGGCTTGTCCGGCGGCAGGATCAACAGGGTCTTGATCTCGACGGTGGGCTCAAACGGACGAAGAACCACGCGCGATTTGTCGAGCGTGCTGACAACATAGGGGCTGACAAGGCCGATACCCACGCCTTCGGTCACCAGGGCGCAGACTGTCGACGCATAGATAGTCTCGACGACTATGTTGAGCTTGATGCCGGCATCAGCGACGATATTGTCCAGTCGCTGGCGCGCCCTGTCTTCGGGTACATATGCGATGAAGGCATGACCATCGAGGTCCGTTGGCCGAATGGTCTGTTTTTCGGCAAGCGGATGCCCGGTCGGCATCGCGATCATCGCCTGCGGCGACAGAAATAGCTGATGCGTCACCCCGGAGAGGTCGATTTCATCGGCCGCAAGGCCGACATCGAACTGGCCGGATGCGACCAGATCCCTGACATCGCGAGAAAGCAGCACATGAAAGGTGATGCTGATGTCGGGATGCTTCAGTCTGAAACGCCCGATCGCGCGCGGAACCAGTGTCGATCCCAGCAGAGACAGAGATGCGACCCGGAGCCCGCCCGTTCCCTGGTCGCGGATGCGGGCCGCCTCCGCTCGGATCGTGTCCAAGCCCCTATATGACGCCTCAATCGACTTGTAGAGCCGCCACGCCTCGGGCGTCGGTACCAACCGTTGGCGGATCCGGTCAAACAGCCGGAAACCGAGCCCACGCTCCATCTCTGCCAAGGCACGGCTTGCCGCCGGCTGGGTGATGCCAAGCTGATCTGCGGCTTTTGACGCGGTTCCAGCTCGCATGACGGCTGCAAAGATCTCAATTTGCCTGTGGTTCAATGAAGAAGCCCTATCGAGAGATGTGGTTCTATTACCTCCACCAGATGCCCCACAGATAAAGCCTCGGCACGTTCATGTCACGGTCGGGGGTGACTACCTTCGTGCAAATGCAGGCTACCATAGGAGACCAAACGCGCTCGTCAATCGGCCGGATACGTTTTCTACGCGGCAAGCTTGGCAAGCATGTCGGACAGATCCTTCCAGAGATCCTGTTCGTCCTCGAGCCCGATGCAAATGCGCAGGACGACACCCTTGGACGTCCAGGGAGTGACTGTGCGTTCCTCTTTCAGCGCAGTCGTCGCTATCAGACTGCGGGTTCCACCCCACGATGCGCCAATGGCAAAGATCTTCAATTCGGTCATGGCGGTTTCGAGATTGGCGTCCGCGCCGGGTTTCAAAACCACGCTGAAGACACCGGACGAACCGCCCATGTCCCTTTTCCAAAACTCGTGTCCGGGGCAGGATGGAAGCGCTGGGTGCAACACTCTTTCAACGACAGCGCTCTCCTGGAGCGCATGCGCAAACTCCTCGGAGACCTTTCCGACATGGCGAAGTCGAACGCCCATGGTTTCGATACCTCGCAGCGCAAGCGAAACTTCGTCGGGCGAAACCCCTATCCCCATGTCACGCAAGACAAGCTTGATTTTTTGCCTGAGTTCGATATCGGAAACAGTGATCGAGCCAAGCAGAAGGTCCGAGTGACCGCCGATATATTTGGTGAGGGCCTCGACGGCAAAATCCGCTCCGTGCGCAAGAGGTTTGAAAAGCAGCGGTGAAGCCCAGGTGTTGTCACAGGCGACGAGCGCACCCTTTGCCTTCGCCGCCTGAATGATGGCCGGCACATCCTGCACTTCCATGGTTCCCGAGCCCGGCGACTCGATCCAGACGAGCTTTGTATGCTCATCGATGAGCTCACCAATGCCCGCTCCGATCAACGGATCGTAGACGCTGTAATCTATGCCGCGCGGTCGCAGATAGTCCTGACAAAAGTAGCGCACGGGTGAGTAGACGCTGTCGGGGATCAAGACACGGTCGCCAGGCATCAGAAACGTCAGCAGGATCATCGACGCTGCTGCCTGTCCCGAAGGCACAAGGATGGTCCTGACCCCGCCATGTAGCAGCGTCAACTGCGCCTCCAGGGTTCGCGTGGTTGGCGTTCCATGGAGACCGTAAGTGTAGCCGTCAAACCCGCGCTTGCTGCGATTGGAAAACGATTTCGCATCCGGATAGACAATGGTGGACGCTCTAAACGTCGGCACTGCGAGACTGGCGAAACCCTCGTGGGAAACGACTGGGTGGTGAACGCAACGTGTCAAATCCTGCATGGAAATTCCTCTCTATCTTGGCCGCAGATAGACCGCATAGCACAGGACCATGCAAGCGAGCCGAGGGCATGAGTTCATGACCTGACGTTATAAGCCCCTGGCCGCGAATGCAGATATGATGGGATGGCCAACACTTGCTCATCCTCATCGATTGGAAGGCCTGTTCAATTGAAAGCGAATGTGCGGACGTCGCCTCGCATAGGATATCGCCAAATATCCAATACCGTTCTTGACCACATTCAAAGCGGGCGTTGGGCGGCCGGCCACCGGGTCCCATCCGAGACTGAGCTCATGTCGCTGTATGGCGTCAGCAAGATGACGGCTTCGCGCGCGATGCAGGAGGTTCGCAACCGCGGTGTAACAGTTTCCGTCCATGGGGTCGGTTGCTTTGTCAAAGGCGCTGATACCGGTCCTGAGACTATGATCCGATCAGCCAGTGTACAGAGCTGCGATAGCGCGCATGATGGAACAACGCGGATTCTCCTCCTGGGTGTTGAAGCCGCGTCCCCGGATATTGCCAATGGCCTTGGTGTCCGTCTGCGAGATCCGACATTCTATCTGCTTGCTGTCCGCCCCGGCGAAAGCTCCTGGTCGCGCGTTGAAGAAACCTTTGCTCGCTGCGATTGCGCACCGGATTTCCTGAAACAGGACTTTCGTCATGAAACGGCGCTTCAATATCTTCAGGGCATTTTGCCCCAAGGTGAACTCCACGCGGAGATCAGCGTGCTTATGCCCTCATTGTGGCACCGACAGATCGGAGGATTTGCGGCAGGGCAGCCCTGCATCCAATTACAACAGGAGTTTCGCATGCGGGGACAAGCCGTACTGCTCAGCCGACTGATTGGCCGTTCCTATCGGTTCGCGAACCTATTAGCGAACCGATCTCGTGCATAGCCGCCATAACGATTGCGTCTTCCAGTCGCACAGATTGATACTCACGGCCTGAACGACGGCAGAGCGAATTGACGCATTGCGCTTGCCATGGCTCTGTCCTATGACTGCAAGCC